>JAFEEP010000538.1 GCA_018241045.1 Pseudomonadota bacterium
CATCGCCGCCGGACTTGGCCCGCGCGAGGCGTTGCAGCTCTCGCTCAACGATCCCGCCCGATACGAGGAGATCGTCAGCGGCGCCCACGTCGCGCTCGCCGCATTCGGCGGCGCTTTCCTGGCGATGGTCGGCCTGTCCTTCTTCTTCGACGGCGAGAAGGAAGTGCACTGGATCAAGGGCATCGAAAGCGCTTTGAGCAAGGTGTCCAGCATCAAGGCAGCGGAAATCGCGCTACTGCTCGTTGCCCTTTACCTGATCTCGCTGTCGCTGCACGGCGATGAGGCGCTGGACTTCATGGTCGCGGGAACGCTGGGCATCGTCACCTTCATCGCGGTCGAGGCGCTGGGCACGATCCTCGAAATGCGCGAGGAACGCTTGAAGCTGCAAGGCGCGGTGATGCACGCGGGCCTGGGCGGGTTCCTCTATCTCAACGTACTCGACGCCTCATTCAGCTTTGACGGGGTGATCGGCGCCTTTGCCCTGTCGAACAACATGGTGATCATCGCGCTGGGCCTGTCGATCGGCGCGATGTTCGTCCGCTCGATGACCATCATGCTGGTCAGGAAGGGCACTCTTGCCGAATATCGCTATCTCGAACATGGGGCGTTCTGGGCGATCGTCGCGCTGGGCGCGATCATGCTGCTCAGCGCGCGCTTCGCCATTCCCGAGACGATCACCGGGCTGATCGGTGCGGTGCTGATCGGCGCCTCGCTGTGGTGGTCAGTGCGCCACAACCGCGCCGACCCCGACGGCGAGATTGAACAGGCCGTCAGGGCCGACTAGGCCTACTCCTGGCGTCCTGCCAGCCTCGGCGCGGGGGCGGGTGTTGCCGAAAAGCGCGGCGCGGGAGCAGGCTGGACCATACCGCCGTCCTCCACGAAAGTCCCGCGCGCTACGTTGTGCGGATGGGCGGGTGCTTCCCTGAGGCTCAGCACCGGGGCGAAGCAAATGTCGGTCCCATCCATGATCGCGCACCATTCGTCGCGCGTCCGGGTGAGGATCAGCGCAGTCATCCGCATCTTGAGTTCGTCCCATTTGGCAGGGTTCATCTGCTGGACAAAATCGGGATCGTCCGAAAGTCCTGTCTTTTCCAGCAGCAGCGCATAGAACTGCGGCTCGATCGAGCCGAGCGAAATCCACTTGCCGTCGCTGGTTTCATAGGTGTCGTAGAAGTGAGTCCCGCTGTCGAGCAGGTTGACCCCGCGCTCGTCCTTCCATTGGCCGTTACCCAGGAAGGTATAGGTCATCGCCGACAGGATCGCCGCGCCGTCAACCATCGCGCAGTCGACCACCTGCCCCGGCCCGCCGCTGCGCGCATGGAGGATCGCCGAAACCACGCCGAAGGCGAGCATCATCCCGCCGCCGCCGAAATCCCCCACGGCATTGACCGGAAACGTCGGCTTCTCGCCCTTGCGACCATAGGTGTGAAGCGCGCCCGACAGCGCGATGTAGTTGATGTCGTGCCCGGCGAGCGGGGCCATCGGTCCGTCCTGCCCCCAGCCGGTCATTCGCCCGATCACCAGTTTGGGATTGATCGCCAGCAACACATCCGGCCCCAATCCGAGCCGTTCCAGCACCCCGGGACGATAGCCCTCGATCAGGGCGTCCGCTTCTTTCACGAGATCCTGCAGCGTGGAAATCGCCGCCGGATCCTTGAGGTCGAGTTCGATCCGTTCACGATTGCGGTTGAGGATGTCGCGATTGCCACCATCACCGAACCGTCCGCTGGTCCCGGGCCGCTCGACCCGGATCACCCGCGCGCCATGATCGGCCAGCATCATCCCGGCAAAAGGCCCGGGGCCGATCCCGGCCAGCTCGACAACGATCACTCCTGACAATACGCCAGCCATCTTCATCCTCGAAATTTAATCGCGCGATGAAATTGTCTTTAGGGCATGGCCGGAGCTTGTCGAGAGGGCTATTTGCCCAACCTGGTCCGGGCCTCTGCCAGCAGGGGATTGTCGCCCTCGATCCGGCGCGCCTTGTCGAGCAATTGGCGGGCGAGTGCCGGATCCTCGTCCAGTTCGACCAGCGCCATGCCCCAGGCCTGGGCGGCAAATCCGCTGGCGGGGAGCAGCCGCGCCGCACGCTGTGCGGTATCACGCGCCGCCTCGGCATCGCCGCCGTTCAACTGCGCCAGGCTGAGATCGACCAGCACCCGCGCATCGCGGTTCCCACCACTTGTCCGCAGATGCTCAAGCAGGCTTCGACTGTGCGCCCAATCTCCGGCATAGGCGGCGTGACCCGCGGCAAGCCGCGTCGCCAGACGGCTGCCCGGCCAAGCGCCGAGGTAGCTTACCACGAGCGCGGGTGCCTCTGCCCCCTTGCCGCTCCGCTCCAGCGCTTCCACGGTTCGCAGCAGCATCCGATCGGGATAGCGCACTTGCGTTGCCTGGCGATACCAGTTGATCGCGGGCAGCGGCGCCCCCCGCGCCAGCGCGGCGTCGCCTGCCAGCGACAATGCCTCAAACATCCCGGGATACTGGTGTGCATAGGCCTGCGCAGTGGCGTCCGCTCCGGCAAAATTGCCCGCGGCGATCAGCGAGCGCACCGTACCGGCCGCATCCCCCGATCCGCGCTCGGCGATCGGCATGACCGCGGGTGCCTGCGCCTTGGCGAGACGATCAAGATAGGCCGCAGCGCCGATCCGGTCGCCGCGTTCCTCCAGCGCACGCCCCAGCAAGGCAAGGAGATAAGGCGAAGCGTCGGCACGCCCTGCCATGGAGGAAAACCGCATCAACAGCGCGTCGCTATCCCCTGCCTCATACAACGCGCGGGCCAGCAGAAGCTGCGCCGGGCGATTGGCGGGTTGCTGCTGGACCAGCGCGTCAAGCTGGGCCACGGCTTCATTGGCATTGCCCGATTCAAGTTCGAGAATTCCCTTGAGCAGCCGCGCGGCGGGCATGGTGTCGAGGCCGCTGCCCGCCCTTGCCAGCAACTTGCGCGCCAGTTCGGTCTTGCCCACGCGTGCTGCCAGTACGGCCTGGCAGAACCACGGCCGCGCGTCGCCGGGGTCAAGTTCGATCATGTGACGGGTGATGGTCAGCATCTCGCGCATCCGCCCAGCCTCGCCCAGCGTCGCGGCGTAACCGGCCAGCAGATTGAGATCGTCGGGCGCCTTGAGCAAGGCGCGTTCGTACAACGGCAGGGCGGCATCCCAACCGGCCTGGTCGCGCATCAGTTGCGCACGCAATTCCAGCGCGCGAGGATTGTCAGGATCGGCAACCAGCGCGCGGTTCGCCGCCTCGATCGCCTGGATCTGTTCGCCCTTGCTGAACTTCAACCGCCCGATATCCGCCCAGATCAGCGCGTCGTTGGGCGCGAAGCTCAGGGCGCGATCATAGGCGACGGAGGCCGCATCAAGATTGCCGGAAAAGCGCTCGAGCATTCCGAGCATCCGCCAACCATAAGCCTCATCGCCCTTGGCGAACTGGCCCGGAGCAAGCCAGCTTCGCGCGCCGGCCAGATCATTCTCGATGATCAGCGCCTCGCCCATCGGAGCGGCCAGCGCCTCGCGCGGGGCGCCAGCAGCGGCAGCTTTCTTCAATTCACTTTCCGCGGCGATTCCGTCGCCGCGCGCCAGGGCGGCGCGCGCCTTGGCCAGAGCCGAGGTCGCGACATCGCCATCAGCCAGACCGGGCATCGCCAGGGCAAGGCCGAGCAGCCCGGCCAGAAGCACAAGACGGATCGGAGTCCGCACCCTGATCAGACCTGCATTTCGTACTGCTTGAGCAGGTCGTAGAGCGTCGGGCGGCTGATCCCCAGCATCTTGGCCGTGCTCGAGATATTGCCCTCGCTGCGCGCCAGGGCATGGCGGATCACCCGGCGATCGGCCGCCTCACGCGCGGACTTGAGGTTGAGGACCTGGCTGTCACTTCCCTCGTCCGAGGCAAGGTCGAGGTCGTGCGCGTGGATCATCTTCCCATCGGCCATGATCACTGCGCGCTTCACCCGATTTTCCAGCTCGCGCACGTTGCCCGGCCAGTGCCAGGCGTCGATCGCGGCGAGGGCATCGGCGGCGAATCCCTTGACCTGCGGGTTCATCTCGCGGGCAAAGCGGGCGAGGAACGCCTTGGCCAGCAGCGCGGCATCGCCGGGCCGTTCGGCAAGGCTGGGGATCTTCACGACGATTTCGGCAAGGCGATAGAACAGGTCCTCGCGGAAGCGGCCATCGGCAATCATCGCCTCAAGGTCCTGGTGCGTCGCGCAGACGATTCGCGTGTCGACTGCGATCGATTTGCGCGCGCCGATCCGCTCGATCACCCGTTCCTGCAGGAAGCGCAGCAATTTGACCTGCAGGGGCAGAGGAATGTCTCCAACCTCGTCAAGGAACAGCGTGCCGCCGTGGGCCTGCTCGATCTTGCCCTCAGTTGTCTTGACCGCGCCGGTGAAAGCGCCCTTCTCGTGCCCGAACAGCTCGCTTTCGAGGAGGTTTTCCGGGATTGCCGCGCAGTTGATCGCCACGAAGGCACCGTCGCGGCGATCGCTCGCTTCATGCAAACCGCGGGCAAGCAGTTCCTTGCCGGTGCCGCTCGCCCCCAGCAGCATGACCGAGACATTGGTGTTGGCCACCCGCTCGATCGTCCGCGCCACGCGGACCATCTCGGGCGCGCCGGTAATCATCCGGCCAAGCACGCGATTGTCGTCGTCCGAACGCACCGCAAGGCGACGGTTCTCGCCCTCGATATGATGAAGCTGCAAGGCGCGGCGGACGATCAGCCCCAGCGCCTCGATATCGACCGGCTTCTGGTAGAAGTCATAGGCACCCTTGGCGATCGCCTGCAGCGCACTTTCGCGCGCGCCGTGGCCCGATGCGACAATGACCTTGGTGTCGGGCTTGATCGCCATGATCTCGTCGAGCACGGCAAAGCCTTCGCTGGTCCCGTCGGGATCGGGCGGCAGGCCCAGATCGAGCGTGACGACGGCTGGCTCCTCGGCGCGCAGGACGGCGATTGCACTGGCGCGATCCCCCGCGATGATCACCTCGAAATCAGGGTAGGCCCATTTGAGCTGCGCCTGAAGCCCGGCATCGTCCTCGACGATCAGGAGTTTGGGTTTGCTGTCAGTCATCAGGCCACTTTCTTGCCGGCGTCTTCGAGGGTTTTCTTGAGCGCTGCAGCAACGGCCAGCGGCAGGCGGATGGTGAAGCGCGAGCCGAGCCCCTCGCGACTCTCGACGTCGAGGCGACCACCCATGGCGCGAACCAGTTCACGCGCCTCGTAAGCTCCGATTCCGAAGCCGCCCGGCTTGGTCGAATCGAACGGCTTGAACAGGCGGCTGCGGATGTATTCCGCGCTCATCCCGCAGCCCGAATCAACCACCTCGATGAGTCCGTTCAGGCCATCGTTGGCAACCCGCACGAACACCGGGCTGCCACTCGCGCTGGCATCGACGGCATTCTGGACCAGGTGCAACAGAACCTGCTCAAGCGAGTCACGCTCGGCCAAGATTTCGCAGGGTTCGGATTCGACCAGAGTGACCGGGTGCTGGTCGCGAAGCTGCGCGACCACTACGGCCGCGATCCGGTCCGCATCAGTCGGCGCGAGTACCTGCACCGAAGTTGGCCCATAGCGCGACAGGCGGGCGAGAAGGGCGTTGAGCTTGTCCGCCGAATTGCGCAGCGTCACCAGCATATCGGCGCGAAATTCGGGATTTTCTGCGTGCAGTTCGGCATTGCGGGCGAGCAGGCTGAGCTGGCTCGCCAGGTTCTTGATATCGTGCATGACGAAGGCGATCCGACGATGGAAATCATCGAAGCGGTTAGCCTCGGCCAGAGCGACCTGCCCGCTGTTCTCGGCAAGGTAGCTGGCAAGCTGCCGTCCGGCGACGCGCAGCAGGTCGAAATCCTCCCAGTCGAGCGCGCGGGCATAGGCCGGACGCGCCAGCACTACCAGGCCGACCAGGCGATCGAAGTGAAGCAGCGGCACCACCGCCCAGGCGCGCGGCTCGGCCAGCAACCACTCGGGCAAGGGTGGGCAATTGCGCGGGCTGGCATCGCCAGATCGCAGCGCGTCGAGGTCGGCGACGAAGGCGGTCTGTTCGAACACGCACACTGCATCGGCCGAAATCGCATCGCCGGGAACCTCCGCCGTCGACCACTGCCAGCGCGCGGCAAGCTCCAACTGGCCGGTATCGGCCTGGGTCAACAGCAACCCGGCAGGGCTTTCGGTGATGTCGGCCAA
>JAFEEP010000539.1 GCA_018241045.1 Pseudomonadota bacterium
CGACGCTGCCGTGCCGCTGGACGAAGCCGATCGCGTCGCCATGACGACCCTCGCGCTCGCCACCCAGCCCGGGCCGTGGGGTGACAAGACCCGCTGCTATGGCCAGTTCTACGGGCTCAAGCGCGACGGACAACTGATGGCCATGGCCGGGGAGCGGATGCTGCCCGCGCCGGGCTTCGACGAGGTGTCGGGGGTCTGCACCTGGCCCGAGTTTCAGGGGCAGGGTCTTGCCGCGCGGCTGATCCGCCGTGTCATGGCCGGGATGACTGCGCGCGGGGCGATACCCTTCCTCCATTCCTACGCGGGCAATGCGCGGGCGATCGGGCTTTACGAATCGCTCGGCTTCCGTGTCAGGCGAAACATGGTGGTGACCGTGCTGGCGCGCGGCTAGGACGGCGCGATGGGAATCGACATCACCGAAGCCGACGCCGCCAATGAACTGATGCGGCTCGCGGAACGGATCGCGCATCACAACCGGCTCTATCACGCCGAGGATGCACCGGAGATATCAGACGCGGACTATGACGCGCTGATCCGCCGCAATGCCGCGCTTGAGGCGGCCTTTCCGCACCTGATCCGCGCCGACAGCCCGAGCCGCATGGTCGGGCACGAAGTCGCGGCCTCGCCGCTGTCGAAGGTGACGCACGAAGTGCGGATGATGAGCCTCGACAACGCCTTCAGCGATGAGGAGGTGGAGGAATTCGTCGCGCGGGTGCGGCGCTATCTCAACCTGCCCGCCGATGCCGAAGTGGTGATGACGGCGGAGGACAAGATCGACGGGCTGTCCTGCTCGCTGCGCTATGAAAACGGCGTGCTGGTCCGCGCCGCGACGCGCGGCGACGGGCAGGTCGGCGAGGACGTTACGGCCAATGTTGCCCATATCGTCGATATTCCGCAGCAGTTGACCGGTGAGGTTCCCGCGCTGTTCGAGATTCGCGGTGAGGTCTATATGAGCAAGGCCGATTTCGCCGCGCTCAACGCCGCGCAGGAGGCGGTGGGCGGCAAGATCTTCGCCAATCCACGCAATGCCGCGGCGGGATCGCTGCGGCAGAAGGACGCCAGCGTCACGGCGAGCCGCCCCTTGCGCTTTCTGGCCCACGGCTGGGGAGCGGTCAGCGCGGTTCCCGCCGAGACGCAGTTCGCGATGATGCAGCAGATCGCCGGTTGGGGCGTTCCGGTCTCGCCGTTGCTAGCGCGGTGCGAGACCGTTGCGAATATGCTTGAACACTATCGCTCGATCGAGCGTGAACGGGCCGATCTGCCTTATGACATCGACGGCGTGGTCCTGAAGGTCGACCGGCTCGACTGGCAGGAGCGGCTCGGCTTTGTGGCCAAGGCCCCGCGCTGGGCGATCGCGCGCAAGTTCCCCGCCGAGCGCGCGGAAACCACGCTGGAGGCGATCGACATCCAGGTCGGCCGCACCGGCAAGCTCACCCCGGTCGGGCGGCTTGCCCCGGTGACGGTGGGCGGGGTGGTGGTCCAGAACGTGACGCTGCACAACCGCGACGAGATTGCCCGGCTGGGCGTGCGCCCTGGCGACCGGGTGGTGATCCAGCGGGCCGGGGATGTGATCCCTCAGGTGGTCGACAACCTGACCCGCGAAGCGCAGCGCCCCGCCTACCTGTTCCCCGATCATTGCCCAGAATGCGGCAGCGAAGCCGTGGCCGAGGAGGGCGAGGTCGATGTGCGTTGCACCGGCGGACTGATCTGCCCGGCGCAGCGCACCGAACGGCTCAAGCACTTCGTCAGCCGCGCCGCGCTCGATATCGAGGGGCTGGGCGAAAAGACCATCGACGAGTTCTTCTCGCTCGGCTGGCTGGAAAGCCCTGCCGACATCTTCCGCTTGAAGGCGCGACGCAGCGCGATCCTCGAGCGCGAGGGTTGGAAGGACAAGTCTGTGGACAACCTGTTGACGGCGATCGAGGCCAAGCGCGCGCCCGATGCCGCGCGGCTGTTGTTCGGGCTGGGGATCAGGCACGTCGGCGCGGTCACCGCGCGCGATCTGATGAAGCGGTTCGTGACCCTGCCGGCGTTGCGCGGGGCGGCGCAGCGGGCCGAAGCAGGGGACAGCGATGCGCAAAGCGAACTTACCAGCATCGACGGCATCGGCCCCGCTGTGGTCGAGGCACTTGGGGATTTCTTCCACGAGCCGCACAACCGCGAGGTGTGGGATGACCTGCTCGCCGAAGTGGCCCCGCCGCCCTACGTTGTCGAAACCAGGGAAAGCGCCGTGGCGGGCAAGATTGTGGTCTTTACCGGTGCGCTCGAGACGATGAGCCGCGACGAGGCCAAGGCCCAGGCCGAACGGCTCGGCGCGCGCGCCGCCGGATCGGTTTCGGCCAAGACCGATCTGGTCGTCGTCGGACCCGGCGCGGGTAGCAAGCTCAAGAAAGCGCAGGAACTGGGGATCGAAGTGATCGACGAGGCCGCCTGGGCCGAGATCGTCAAGGCGGCGGGATGAGCGGCGGGCTGCAGGTCCGCGTCGAGCTGCCCCAGCCGTTCGGGCCGGGCGCGATCAAGTTGGCTTTCGTCGACGGGCGGCAGATCCTGATCGTCAATGTCGAGGGGACGCTTCGCGCGATCGAGAACTCGTGCCCTCATGCGGGGGCGTCACTGTTTGGCGGCAAGCTGATCGGCGGCAAATTGCGCTGCCCCAGTCATGGCTTGCTGATCGATCTGGCGACGGGCTGTGCGGGCGGCGAAGGTGGCCCGCAGGCCCAGGTCTATTCGATCGAGCTGGTCGAAGGGGGCGTGCTGCTGACGCTCTAGCTCAGTCGCCCAGACCCTCGCTCCAGTCGAGCGCGTGGCCGGTGCGGCAGATGCGATCGTAGAGCGCGCGGTTCTGGGTGATCCACAACATACCTTGCATATCTTCCAGATCGAGCGGCTGGTCGAAGCGCAGCCCGCATTCGCCCTGCTTCCACCACACGACTGCGGCATAGACGCGCAATTCGTGGAAGGTGAGCAGCGCAGTCTCGCCCTTGGCGAGCGGGCGGTCGAACCGCAATCGGGCACCGCGCAGGGCGATATCGTCGATCAGGCAGGGAATCGAGCCGTGCGGAAGAACCAGGGCTGCTGGCACGCCAAGGCGCAGGCGATTGGCGTTGCGTCCGCCCGGTCGGGGGAGGGGATGCGCTGAAAAACCCATGCCCCCCGCATAGGGGCAAGTGGTTAAGGTCAGGTATGCTCCTGCGCCTGGACGAGCGGGGCGGAGCGGCTGCGCAGCGCGATGATCAGCACTCCGGCAAGGGCGATCGTGGTGCCGACAATCATCTTGGTGTCGATCCTGTCGCCGGTAATCCACACGCCGAGGGCGATGGTCATCAGTGGGGTGAGCAGGGTCAGCGGGGCGACGAGGTTGGCTTCATAGCGTGCGATCAGGAAATAATAGGCGGTGTGGGCAAAGACCGAGGTGACCAGCGCGGCATAAAGCACGCAGGCGACGATCGGCCAGCCCACGGCCAGCGCGTGATCGAGCGCGCCGGGTTCGAATAGCAGCGATGCCGGGGCCAGCGTGACGAGGCCGGTCAGCCCGACCCAGGCCTGAAAACGCAAGGGAGCGATGTCGCCCATCTGCTTCATCATCACTGCGCCGAACGATCCGCACACCGCCGAGCCAAGCAGGAACAGCATTCCCGTTGAAATGCGAAACCCTGGCTGCCACACCACGATCAGCACCCCGATCAGGGCGAGGGTGATGCCGAGGCCGCGACGCCAGCGGATCCGTTCGTGCAGCATCA
>JAFEEP010000053.1 GCA_018241045.1 Pseudomonadota bacterium
ACTTTTTCCAGGAAAACCATGTTCATCGACCTCACCAAGTACCCCCACCTGACCAGCAGCAAGTATTTGCCTCTGCTGCGCAACTGCCATCGAGCGCGCTATGCCCAACTCGTGAGTCCCGAGGAAGTCGCCGAGATAGTGGCCGACGCGGGCATTGACGGTGCGCCAGCGGGATGGGTCATCCATGCCGAGCTCTCCAAGGAGGACATCGAGCACCTGACGCAGAACCGGACACCACAATCCCGGCTGGTGGTGCAGGAGTTCAACGATGGCTTGCCCGCCGTCATTTTCACCATCCAAATTCAGGGTTTGAGGTTCCAGTGGGCTGTCCCGATGTGGGAGAACGACGCGCAGCTGTGGTTGCGCGACGCGGTCGAGCGCGGTCGCATCGCGCTGATGTTCAGCGCCTTCGACGATTCGGCGAGCGTGACATTCGTGACGGGGGCCTGCGCGCTGCCGCATCCTGAGGCGTTACTGGAGGCGGCTGCCGTGCAAAAACCTCCGGTCGGGGACGCGCATTTGTTCTACATACTCAACGCCGGCATGCGTCTCATGAACGATGACTCCGCACAATTCGCTCCCACCCAGGAGCCACCGCAGGAAATCCGGGTCATGGTTGCCGGGCGTGGCGCGAACGCGGTTCGATTAATAGGCACGTTCGTTGCCGCCGCCGAGGTGGCCCAGGCGCTCTCGGCCAAGGCCAGCGAGGTCATCCAATAAACCCTGCACAGGAGCCGCGAAGCGGCTGATTCAACGAAAGGGACAGCCCACGGCTGTCCCTTTCTTCTTTGTGCATGGGAGACGGTAACCCGGGTAACGAGGTAACGGGGTAACGGCCGGACGCTCCCCGGCAGGCCGTCTTGCCTCGAGGCAAGATGCTGGAGCGTGAGGTTCCTGCGCAGAGCGTTACTGGTTACTCTTATTGGGTTGGTCAAGCGCCTCAATATAACGCCGGGCGCCAACAGAGGCAGGACGGGGCCCTCCATCGGCCCCGACCTGCCATGCAAGGAACTCCTTATTACAGAGTAGTACCGGCCTCGTCATTTCGCGGCAAGTGCCCGCCACGACTGGGCTTCGGCCAGAACGGGTGCTCGACATATGACGCGTCCGGCACCCTGAAATGACAGGTCCTCGTCATTTCGCGAGCAGGCATGCCGGGCGGCACGGTACCGGGAGCCGTCTTGCTGGCTCGCAAGGGCGTCTCTGGCACGACTGGCATTCTGGGCATGGTGCGGGTGACCGATGCCATGGCCGTGCCCAACTCAATCGCCCAGTGGTCCAGACGCGCTATGGCACGAAGCGCAGACCGTACATCGCTCAGCCTGCGACGGTGGGTGCTCGCTGGCGTAGCGCTGCCCTGGCACGGCCAGAGCCGTTTGACCAGCGTTTCGTAACCGATGGTGATGGTCTTGCCGTGCCGAAGGCAGGTGGACAGGAATGCATGGATGAGCATTGCCGTCTGGGAACCCAGTCGCAGGCGCTCGGACAGCAGCACCTGGGCATAGCCCGGAGCCAGCAGGGCCGAGGCCAGCCGGTGATTCAGCGCCACATGCACGCGCTGGTCGTCGCCCACCAGCCAGCTGACCAGTCGGCACGAGCGCACGGTTTTCGTGGCCTCGATGCGTTCCCACACCGTCACCTCGCACAGGCGCGCCAGGGAGGCGCGACGGCTTTCTGTCACCGCTCCCCCCGTGCTGGTCGACCCGCAGCGCCTATGCAGCTCGCTCCAGCTGCAGTTGAGCATGAGCGTGGCGGGGGCATCCGCCAGCTGGTCCAGTGAGCCGGCGTGTAGCGAAGACCACAGTAGCGCGCCGATTTCTGTACGGTCGCTGCGGTCGAGCTGGTGCTCCCGTGGCCGACGTCGGTGCTGTTCCTGGGCAAGCTCCAGCAGCACCAGCAGCAAGGTCTGCTCGGGAGCTGCCAACGCCTCGCGGGCGCTGAAACGCAGGGTCAGGTCGCCGTACTCTAAGCTCTCGTTGAGCGTCGGTCGGTCAGCGCCGTCCTTCGGAATGGGCCGGAACAATTGGCACAGGCCGAATGGCGGCGACAGGCGAACCATTCGAGGTGTGGCGGCGGGCGAGGGTGATGGGCGTGGCCGGTTCTTTCCGGTCATGCGAGCGCCTCGGGCAGCATGAGTACACCGTGCGGCCCCCGCCTGACCACCAAGGTGCCGGCCGTCTCGACGTAGTTGGCCTTGGGAATGTCCACCAGCACGGTTTGATTCACCAGGTTTGCAGGAATGCCGTGCTGTTTCGCCGTCTCGCGTGTCGGGCGGCTCAGGTTCATCTGCCAGCGTACCGCGTTGGTGAGGGCCGTCGAGCCGCGACAGGCGTCGGCTGAGCCTCCGTAGCCGTTCAAGGCGGCTGCCCGGCTGGCGTGATGGACGAGCAGCCAGGCTGCGCCGGTGGATGCCGCATAGCTCGCGATATGACGAGCCAGGGCCTTCATCGCGGTGGAGTCGTTTTCGTCCGCGTTGTGAAAATCCCGGACCGGGTCGAGGATGACCAGGCGGGCACCGTCGCAGGCTTTGCGCAGCAGCTCGCCCGACGGCGTCTTCTCCCAGCAGTCCCCCAGCAGGTTGACCTGGTCGCCGCCCGCCAATGCATGGACGACGAGGTTCTGGCCCAGCAGCTCAGCGGCCGTATCGGGGTCGACACCTGTGACCGCCAGCTGGACGCTGGCGATGGCGTGCAGACGATGCCACACGACATGGGCCGACTCCTCGGCCAGAACCAGCACCACGCGTTGGGGGCGTGATGGCCCGGCACTTGTACTTCCGACCAGGCCGTCCAGCAGTGGTGTGCCGGTGGCCATGGCAATGCCAACTTGCAGCGCGAGCATCGTTTTACTGACGGCGCCGGGGCCCACCAGCAGTCCGACCGTGGCCGCCAGCAGACCGGGCAATACATGGTCGAGCGAGGGCGGTGCATGGCGCAGCATGTGGCCGATGTTCAGGGGGCTGGAGAACGGGTTTTTCAGTGCC
>JAFEEP010000540.1 GCA_018241045.1 Pseudomonadota bacterium
CACCGCGCTGGCCAGTGATTTCGCCAAGGCCGGAGTGGCGCTGCTGGGTGTGAGCAAGGATTCGCCCGCGCGGCACCAGAAATTCATCGCCAAGCACGCCCTTGCCGCCCCGCTGGCCAGTGACGCTGCCGAAGGCGGGCTATCCGATGCACTGGGTATCTGGACCGAGAAGCAGAATTACGGCCGCACCTATATGGGTATGGTCCGCACCACTTACCTTGTCGGTTCCGATGGGCGGATCGCGCGGGTGTGGAACAAGGTCAAGGTCAAGGGCCACGCCGCCGAGGTGCTGGAGGCGGCGAAGGCGTTGTGACCACCGTCGCGCAGGCGATCCGCGCCGCGCAGCTTCAAACCGATCCGCGAGCCAAGGCCTTTGCCGCCCGCGCCGTGGCGCGCGATTTCGCGGCGGGGCGGCTGGCGTTTGTCTTCAACGTCGCGATGCCCGACGAACCGGGACGCCCTGCCGAACCCGAACTGCTGCCGCCAAGCCAGATGCCCAAGCGCGGCAAGGGCGGGTCGGAGCGGGGGCGGATCGCGCTGTGGCACGCCGTTGCCCATATAGAATTCGTCGCGATCGACCTCGCGCTCGACATGGCCGGGCGCTTCGGCGCGGAGCGCGGGCCGGACTTCGTCAGCGACTTCCTGCGCATCGCCGCCGACGAGGCGATGCATTTCGCGCTGATCACCCGCAAACTGCGCGCGCTAGGCAGCCGCTATGGCGCGCTGCCGGCGCACAGCGGGCTGTGGGACGCGGCGCGCGAGACCGCGCACGACGTTGCCGCACGGCTTGCCGTGGTGCCGATGGTGCTCGAGGCGCGCGGGCTCGACGTGACCCCGGCGATGCGCGATCGGGTCCGCGCCGGGGGCGACGAGAGTGGCGCGCGCATCCTTCAGCGAATCCTTGACGATGAAATCCGCCACGTCCGGGCGGGCGCAACACATTTCACCGCAATCTGTGCCGAACGCGGCGAATCCGCGGAAATCCTATGGAAAGCGCTGGTTGAGCGCCATTTCCGGGGCACCGTTAAGCCACCGTTCAACGACTCGGCGCGCCTCGCTGCCGGTTTGTCGCGCGATTGGTATGGCGCACTTGCCTGATTAACTTTTCGGGGTCAGACGGGTCCGGCAAGAGACGGCGGGGGGTCCGACCATCTCAGGATAACGATCCAGGGCGCCGATTTGGCGGTCTGGAACTGGAAGGTTCCAGAACCTTTCGGGCGCACGATAACAAGGTAGTTCTTAGTGGTCGCCACACTGTTTGTTGCCAAGGCTCGCACGGTTGCCGGCGCTCTCGCCGCTATCGCCAGCATGGCATTCACCACCCCGGCTCTGGCCAACAGCAGCGCTGCCGCTGCCGATGTCACCGCCTCGCTGCGCGCCGCCCAGGTGGCCAAGGCGCAGACCCAGACGGGCGATGAGGAATTCCGCAAGCTGTTCTCCAGCTGGAAGTCGCTCGACAAGCCGGGCCTGGCCGCCAGCAGCGCCGCCGCCACTGTCGGCACCGGCTTTCGTCCCACCACCGTTTCGATCCCGTCGCGTATGCCGGTGATCGGCGCCGCGCTGACCAGCGGTTACGGGATGCGCTGGCACCCGGTTCTCGGCGGTCGCCGCGCGCACAAGGGCATCGACCTGGCCATGCCGATCGGCACCCCGGTCTATGCCACTGCCGACGCGGTGGTCAGCAAGGCCGAACGCTTTTCCAGCTACGGCCTGTTCATCAGCCTTGAGCACGGGGGCGAAATCCAGACTCGCTATGGCCACCTGTCGCGCATCGCGGTTGCCGCCGGGCAGACCGTCCACAAGGGTGACCTGATCGGCTACGTCGGTTCGACCGGCCGCTCGACCGGCCCGCACCTGCACTATGAAGTGCGCGTGGGCGGGGTCGCGGTCAATCCGGTTCCCTATCTGCAGGGCGAAGGCCACCCCAACGCCCAGCTCGCTTCGGCCAGCGAAGACGGCGCGATGGGCGACGGCGACGAATAACACCAGGCAACTTGTCCGATACCGGGCGAAGACCCGGATCGGGTTCAGCTTCGGAGAGGATGCTGGAAGAGGGGCGACGCGCAAGCGTCGCCCTTTTCCGTTGGGCTCGCCGCACAATTGTGACCGGATGCGAAACTTTCCCTTTGCCGCTTTTTAATCGATCGGTTAAACATCAGGCAAGACGCGGCGCCCATCGACCGCGCGGGAGAGATCACAGCCATGCATCCGTCTGTTCATGCCCGCAACAATCCCGACAAACCGGCCATCATCATGGCCGGAAGTGGCGAAACGATCAGCTATGCCGAGCTTGACCGGCGCTCCAACCAGGTCGCCCAGCTACTCCGCGCGCGCGGCATCGGAATCGGTGACACGGTGGCGATGTGCCTGGAAAACCACCCGTGGTTCTTCTGCCTCGCCTGGGGGTTCCAGCGCGCCGGGGTGCATTATGTCGGCATCTCGAGCCGCCTGACAGCGCCCGAGGTTGCCTATATCCTGGAAGACAGCGGCGCCCGCTTGCTGTTTGGATCGGCGCACGGCGCGGCGATGCTGGACGAGGTGGCCGCGCTGATGCCGCAGGTGCCCCAGCTCCGACTCGACAGTCCTGGCGCGCTCAGCGCCGAGGACGCACTGGCAGCGATGCCTTCCGCCCCGATCACCAACGAGCGCGCCGGGGCCGATATGCTCTATTCGAGCGGCACCACCGGCCGCCCCAAGGGGGTCAAGATTCCGCTGCCCGAGGATCCGGCGATCGACGCCACCAATGTCCTCGTGCAACTGGCGATGGCCGCCTACGGCATCGGCCCTGATGCGGTCTATCTCTCGCCCGCGCCGCTCTATCACGCCGCGCCGCTCCGCTGGTCGATGACCGTCCACAAGATCGGTGGCACCGTGGTGGTGATGGAAAAATTCGATCCCGAAGCTGCACTGGCGGCGATCGAGAAGTACCGCATCACCGACAGCCAGTTCGTGCCGACCCATTTCGTGCGGATGCTCAAGCTGCCTCAGGCGGTGCGCGCCAAATATGACGTCTCGACCCTCAAGTGCGCGATCCATGCCGCCGCGCCGATCCCGGTCCCGGTCAAGCAGGCGATGATCGACTGGTGGGGGCCGGTGCTCTACGAATACTACGCCGGGACCGAGGGCAACGGATCGACCTTCATCACCAGTCATGACTGGCTGACCCGCCCTGGCTCGGTGGGCAAGGCGCTGTCGGGCATCCTCCACATCTGCGACGAGCACGGCGACGACGTTCCCGCCGGGACCGAAGGCCAGGTATTCTTCGAACCGACGCCGGGCATGGTCCCGTTCGAGTACCACAACGATCCGCAGAAGACCGCCGATGCGCGCAACAAGCACGGCTGGTCGAGCCTGGGCGATGTCGGCTACATGGACCAGGATGGCTATTTGTTCCTGACCGACCGCAAGAGCTTCATGATCATTTCCGGCGGTGTCAACATCTACCCGCAGGAGATCGAGAACCTGCTGGTCACCCACCCCAAGGTCGCCGACGCGGCGGTGATCGGCGCACCCGATCCCGACATGGGCGAGCGCGTGGTCGCGGTGGTCCAGCCACTCGACATGGCCGATGCCGGACCGGCGCTGGCGGCGGAACTGACCGAATACCTCGGCGGGCAGCTCAGCCGGGTGAAGATGCCGCGCCAGATCGATTTTCGCGAAGCCCTGCCACGCGAGTTGACCGGCAAGCTCTACAAACGGCTGCTGCGCGATGAGTACAAGACGGCCTATGAACAGGCCCAGGCGGGAGTCCAGGCATGACCGGCCCCGTCGCCTCGCCCCAGGTTGCCGAAGCGGTGACCGATCCCAAGAGCTATGCCGCCTGGACCCCGCTGCTCGACCTTTTCGACACGATCCGCGCCGAAACGCCGGTGGTGCGGATCGAAAGCCCCAAGGGCGATCACGACCCGTTCTGGCTGCTGACCCGCTATGACGACGTGATGCGCGTCTCCAAGGAGAACGCCCGTTTCCTCAACGCCCCGCGCGCCACCGTGTTCACCAACAAGATGGGCGAGGCGCTGGCCCGCGACGTCACCGCCAGGCAGGGCGAGGAAAGCCCCAACCTCGTCTCCTCGCTGGTCGCGCTCGACGCGCCCAAACATCCCAAGCTGCGCCGCCTGACCCAAGAATGGTTCATGCCCAAGAACCTGCGCAACATCGAGGCGGGGATTCGCGAGCTGGCGGCCAAGACCGCCGACCGCTTCGTCGCGGCCTCGGCCGGGGGCAGCGAAGTCGTCGATTTCATCCCGCTCGCCGCCGCGCCCTATCCGCTCCACGTGGTGATGCAGATCCTTGGCGTTCCCGAGGAGGACGAGCCCAGGATGCTGTTCCTGACCCAGCAGATGTTCGGCGGGCAGGACGAGGATCTGTCGAAGAGCGGCATGGCGCAGATGACGCCGGAAATGATCAGCCAGGTCGTGTTCGGCGCGGTCGCCGAGTTTGAAAGCTATTTCGAGGGGCTGGCCGCGCAACGCCGCGCCTATCCGACCGGCGATGTCGCGACGATCCTCGCCAATGCCGAGATCGACGGTGAGCCGATTTCGGCGCGCGACCGCGCAGGCTATTACATCATCGTCGCCGCCGCCGGGCACGACACCACCAGCGCCTCGACCGCCGGAGCCATGCTCGCGCTGGCGCAGGACCCAGAGCAATTCGCCCGGGTCAAGGCCGACCGCAGCCTGGTGCCGGGCATCGTCGAGGAGGCAATCCGCTGGACCAGCCCGGTCCAGCATTTCATGCGCACCGCGACCGAGGATGCCCAATTCGGCGATGTGACGATCAAGGCGGGCGATTGGTTGATGATGAACTATGTCGCCGCCAACCACGATCCCGCACAGTTCCCCGATCCGCGCCGGTTCGACGCGGGGCGCGACGCCAATCGCCACATCGCCTTCGGCGCAGGCGCGCACCAGTGCCTGGGGCTGCATCTGGCGCGGCTGGAAATGCGGCTGCTGTTCGATGCCCTGCTCGATCGGATCGATGCGGTAGAGCTGGCGGGCGAGCCCAAGCGCGCCAAGAGCACTTTCGTCGGCGGTCTCAAGACCCTGCCGTTGCGGATCACGCCCGCCTGATCGCAGATGCGAAGAGGCGGCCCGCACAAGGGGTGGCGGGCCGCCTCGCAAGCTGGCGCTGCTGGCGCTTCCTCGTCCCGACCGGGCTGGGGATGATCCGCCGACTGCGTTCGGGCGGATCACCCCCGCGCTGGGCGCGGACGGTCAGTCCTCAGCGCTTGCAGGCCTGCTTGTCCTTGTTGCCGGCAAGATCGCAATTGTAGGTCACGTACTTGCCGTTGCTGAGGCGGGCGCGAACCATGCGGCCCTGCGGGGCGGGCTTGGCGGCCGGGCGGGCGGTGGCGACGTGCGCCGGAGCAGGCTTGGCCGGAGCAGCCTTGGCGGCGACGGGCTTGGCCGACAGCGTCTTGCTCGGGGCAGCCTTGGCCGGGGCCACGTGCGCGGCGGCAGGCTTTGCAGCAGGCTTGGCGGCAGGCTTCGCGACCGCCTTGGCGGCAACTGGCTTGGCCGGCGCCTTGGCTGCCGTGGCGGCATAGGCCGGCGCAGTGAGGCCGAGCGAAGCGGCAGCGGCAAGCGCAATCAGGCGGGAAAACGAAGTGGTGTTCATGGCTCTATCCGTCCTTCTGACTCGACAGGGAAACTGTTCATCACGATCTGCCGGTGCCTCGTTGCTGGATGAGTGCGATTGACCGAAGCACCGGCATCGCCTCTATCGGCCAGGGCAGCCAACGGTTCGGTGTCCGCAAGATTACATCGCTGACATCTGCCCCGCCCTTGCGATGACCGAAATTTCATGTTCCCTTCAGGCGCGCATTGCGCTTCGATGCTATGGTATCGACATCAAGAACGTTCCGATCGCTACCGAGGCCAGCCAAACCATGTCGCAGAAGATCCTGGTCATCGAGGACGATCGCAGCAACGCCGACTTCCTGTGCAAGGGGTTGACCGACGCCGGCTTCCTGGCCGACCGCGCCGCCGACGGACGCGATGGCCTGTTCCTGGCCAGCGATGGCAGCTATGACGCGGTCGTGCTCGACCGGATGCTGCCCGGCATGGACGGGATGGCGGTGCTCGCGGCACTGCGCGCGGCAAAGGTCCGCACCCCGGTGCTGATCCTCTCCTCGCTGGGTACGGTCGATGCGCGGGTCGAGGGATTGACTTCGGGCGCCGACGACTACCTGCCCAAGCCCTTCGCCTTTTCCGAGCTGCTCGCCCGGCTGCGACTGCTGATCGCGCGCTCGGTCCGGGCCGCGCCCGAGGTCGAAACCACGCTGGCCTGCGACGATCTGGAAATGAACCTGCTCAACCGCCGGGTGACCCGCGGCGGCAAGCGGATCGAGTTGCAACCGCGTGAATTCCGCCTGCTGGAATACCTGCTGCGCCACAAGGACCAGGTGGTGACCCGCACGATGATGCTTGAAGGGGTGTGGGAATACCACTTCGACCCCGGCACCAATGTCGTCGACGTCCACGTCAGCCGCCTTCGCCGCAAGGTCGATGACGGGTTCGCCCGCTCGTTGGTCCACACCGTCCGCGGCTCTGGATATATGCTCGGCGTTTCCGAATGACCATGACCGGCCGGCGCCCGGCGCTCGGCTCGACCACGCTGCGGCTGGCCCTTGCCCTGGCCGTGACCCAGATCGTGACGCTTGCCGTAGGGCTGGCGATCATGACCGTGCTGACTCAACGCACCCTGGTCAACGAAGCGCGGGTCGCCGCCGAAGTGGCCCGTGACGATCTGCTGACTGAGCGGCGCAACGGCGGCATCGCCGCGGTAGCGCGAGTGATCAACGAACGTATCGCCTCGGCCGACGATCGCTCGTTCGTCGCCTACCTGCGCAGGCCCGACGGGCACCGCATGGCGGGCAATATCGAACAATGGCCCTCGGTCGGACCGCGCGGCAGCCGCTGGACCGTCGCCGAGCTGCAACGCAGCGGCGCGGGGCAACCCAGTGAGATGGGTTACATCATCGTGCCCTTTCCCGACGGCACCATGCTGCTGACCGGAGAGGTGCTCGACACCCAGGGCCAGATCACCAGGGCGAGCGAGCAGTCGTTCATCTATGCCATGCTGGCGGGCCTCGCCCTCGCCGCGCTCGCCTCGTGGTTGATTCTTCAGGTGCTGGCACGGCGGATCGACCAGTTCAGCCGTGCCGCTGCCGACTTCGCCGCCGGGCGGCTGGGCACGCGAATCGCGCTGACGGCCTCGGGCGATGCCTTCGACCGGCTGGGCGGGTCGATCAACGCCATGCTCGACCGGATCGAGGCCCTGGTGGGCGAGCTGCGCGCGGTGACCGATTCGATGGCGCACGACCTGCGCTCGCCGGTCGCGCGGATGCGCTCCTCGCTCGAACGTTCGCTTGGCGCGGCGCGCGATCCGACCGCACGCAGCGCGCTCGCCGACGCGATCGACGAGGCCGACGGGTTGCAGCGCCTGCTCGACACGGCCCTCGAAATCAGCCGCACCGAAGCGGG
>JAFEEP010000541.1 GCA_018241045.1 Pseudomonadota bacterium
CATAGGTCGTAAACAGGATGCCTTCGGCAAAGCGGATCGGGCTACCCTGTCGGAAACGCGACAGCGGGGTGACCTGCAGGCGCTCCTGCCCGAGGGCCGCCCAGTCGCGCTGCGCGTCTTCCAACAACCGGTCCGACACCGAAATCCATAACGCGCGGCGGCGACCCTTGAGCCAGTTGTCGAGGATGATCCCGGCGACCTGGCGGCCTTTGCCCGCGCCGGTGCCATCACCGAGGAACCAGCCCCGCCGGAAGCGGACGGCGCCCTCCTGCTCCTCGCTCGCGGCCGACAGGACATCGAACGTCGCATCCACTGCCCAGGCTCCGGACAGAAATCCGGCATGGGCTTCCCCGGCATAGATCACTGATTCGAGCTGTGTGTCAGACAGCATGCCATCGGCGACCAGTCTCGCCGGGACATGCGGACGATAGTTGGGTGGCGGCGGTGCTACCGAGGCCATGGCCGCCGACTGGACCAGCGGCGTCGGATGGGGAACTGCGCCCGGGATGCGGAGCGACTGGAGCGTGTAAGGCTCGTAGATTGCCTCGCCCAGCTGGACGGTGTCTGCTGGGGCGCTTTCGAGCGTCTCATACTCGAGCTCGATCCCTTCGAGCGACGGGACATTGCCCTTCAGCGGGACCGCGACCACGGCAGGACGGCCATGCTGCATCCCGGTGGCGCGTCCATCCTGGGGCCCGACGATGTGGACGGGAACAGACGGCGTGCAGTCCGGCCGGGGCGACAGGTCGGCGAGGATCCAGTCGAGCAGGCTGGCAACGTCCGGGGCCATCCCGCGCGGCTCAGGGAAAGCAAGCGGATCGGCAGCAGGCAGCTTGTCGATCACGGTCAGGCGCGTGGCAATCGCGGTGCCGTGGGGCGCGAACACCTTGCCGGCAATCGCGGCGGTAAAGACGAGAGTGCCTGCCTGCTGGAGTTCAGCAAAGGCGTCCTGCCAGGCAGGATCATGGGGCGAGCAGTTCGCGCCGGTGATGGCGACAAGCCGCCCGCCGGGGGCAAGCCGCGCAAACGCCGAGCGCATGTGGCGCAAGGCTGCATCGCGGACCCGGCCCTTGACGTGGACCGCTGCCGAGAACGGCGGGTTCATCAGCACGAGGCTCGGTGACAGGTCGAGCTCCAGAAAATCGTCGATCTGGGCAGCGTCGTGGCGCGTGACCGGCAGGGTCGCAAACAGTCCGGACAACAGGTCAGCCCGGCCATCGGCCAGCTCGTTAAGGTGCAAACGGGCGCCCATGATCTCGGCGAGGATCGCCAGCATGCCGGTTCCTGCCGATGGTTCGAGAACCAGGTCACTGGGCGTGATCCGGGCTGCGACGGCGGCAACTAGCCCCAGCGGCAGGGGCGTGGAGAACTGCTGAAAGGCCTGTCCGTCTTCCGATCGCCGGGTCTGGGTCGGAAGCAGGTCGGCCAAGCGTTGGATGGCGGCGAGCAATGCCTGTGCTCCGCCCGGCCGCCTCAGCAGGGCTGCGCCATAGCGGCGCAGGAACAGGACCTGGGCCGCTTCGCAGGCTTCATAGGCAAGCTTCCAGCTCCAGCGCCCCTCGGCATCGCTGCCGCCGAAGGCTTCCTCCATGACCCGGCGCAACCGCGCGGTGGCAATGCGCTCGCCCCGCACCAGCAGGGGAAGGAGCGCGGTAGCTGCCGTGATCAGGCGACTGGGCTCGCTGTCTGCGGCGGCGGGGGGCCTTGCATGCGCGGCGCGCGGCAAGGCCGAGGCGGAAACGGGCAGAAGAGACATGACAGGGAACTCCGGACTGAAGGTTGCGGCCCGGCACGATCTCCCTCGATCCTGACCGGGCTTGCTCGCGTCCCGGCCAGCCTCGTCCTCTCTGGTCCGCCGTGCAGGCGGACATGCGAAAAGGCCTGCTCCCGGGCGGTACGCACGGGAACAGGCCAATCGCTCAGGGCATTTCAGGTGGGCTCACCTCACGCCAGCGTTGCACCCGCTGACGCGTAGGATGAGACGGCGGGATGTCCCGCAGACTGGCGTCTTGTCAGGTGGCTTTTGCCAATCCCGCGGCCTCGACGTGCGTGTCCACAGGCTCACAACGATCTTTGCGCTCGGAATAACGGTCAACCAGTTGTGCAGCGTGAGGGCGCAGCAGGACTGTAAATCTAACCAGCTCCTCCATCACGTCGACGATGCGGTCGTAATAACTGGAGGGTTTCATCCGCCCCGCTTCGTCGAATTCCTCGTAGGCCTTGGCCACCGAGGACTGATTGGGAATGGTGACCATCCGCATCCAGCGGCCAAGGATCCTGAGCGTGTTGACGCTGTTGAACGATTGCGACCCGGCGCTGACCTGCATGACCGCCAAGGTACGCCCCTGCGTCGGTCGCAGGCCCTTGTAGGCGAGCGGCAGGTGATCGATCTGGGTCTTCATGATGCCAGTAATCTGACCATGCCTTTCCGGACTGCACCAGACTTGCGCTTCTGACCAAAGCGAATGTTCGCGCAGCTCGTGAACCGCCGGGTGATCATCGTCCTTGACCTGATCGGGCAAAGGCAGATCGGACGGATCAAAGATGCGTGTTTCGCAGCCGAAGAACTGCAGAAGGCGTGCGGCTTCCTCGACCACCAGACGCGAATAGGACCGCTCACGCAGGGAGCCGTAGAGCAGTAGGACGCGCGGTGGCGGAGACAGTTCGCCCAGGCCCAGCGCAGGACGCCGATGAACATATTCCGGCTTGAGTGCAGGAAGATATTCGGGATCGGCAAGCGGACGAAGACGCGAATATGCGGACTGGGTCATGCGCTTGCCTCCGCTGGAACGGATTCAGGAAACCAGCGGCGCCCGAACCAGAATGCAACGTTGACCAGCAGGATCAGCACCGGGACTTCGACCAGCGGACCGATCACGGCCGCAAAGGCGACCGGCGAAGCCAGGCCGAAGGCGGCGATGGCCACGGCAATTGCGAGCTCGAAATTGTTGCCCGCAGCCGTGAAAGCCACTGCCGTGGTGCGCGGATAGTCGCTGCCAATCAGCTTGCCCATGTAGAAGCTGATCGTGAATTGGACGACGAAATAGATCGTCAGGGGGATCGCGATACGGATGGTGTCGCCCGGCAGCGTGACGATCTCGTTGCCCTTGAGACTGAACATGGCAACGATGGTGAACAGCAGCGCGACCAGTGTGATCGGGCCGATCCTGGGCAGGAAGCGTGTTTCGTACCAGTCATTGCCCTTGGCTTTTGCCAGCCATTTGCGGGTCAGGAACCCGGCGAGGAACGGGATGCCAAGATAGATCAGCACGGCCTCGGCAATCGTCCAGAAGCTGACATGGAT
Source organism: Pseudomonadota bacterium (assembly GCA_018241045.1). GTDB lineage: Bacteria > Pseudomonadota > Alphaproteobacteria > Sphingomonadales > Sphingomonadaceae > Novosphingobium. The sequence goes on from JAFEEP010000541.1 coordinate 3,305, forward strand.
GACGCTGCCCTCCAGCCCGAACAGGGGCGGGAGGAAGGCGAGGAAGAACCACGCGTAGACGCTGAAGAACAGGATCTGGAAGATCGAGTTGAACGCGACCAGTGCGGCGACATACTGGTTATCGCCCTTGGCCAGCTGGTTCCAGACGATGACCATCGCGATGCAGCGGGCAAGGCCGATCAGGATGAGGCCCGTCATGTATTCCGGCTTGTCCGAGAGGAAGATCACGGCGAGCGCGAACATCAGCACCGGCCCGATGATCCAGTTCTGGATCAGCGAGATCGCCAGCACCCGCTTGTCCTCGAACACGCGCGGCAGTTCCTCGTAGCGGACCCGCGCGAGCGGCGGGTACATCATCAGGATCAGGCCGATGGCAATAGGAATGTTCGTCGTGCCCCAGGACAGGCTGTAAATCGCCCCCGGTAGCCAGTCGAAGGTCGAACCGAGACCAACCCCCAGCGCCATGGCGAGGAAGATCCACAAGGTAAGATAGCGGTCAAGGAACGACAGGCGTTCGCGCCTGGGCTGTCCGGTCATGGTGTTTCCCCTTCAACCCGTGACGCGGTTGCCGGCGGCGTCGATGACCTGTTCGCCGTCTTCCTTGGCGAAGGCGCCGCGCTGGTCGGCCGGGATCAGATCAAGCACCTCTTCCGAGGGACGACACAGCTTCACGCCGAGCGGCGAGACGACCAGCGGACGGTTGATGAGGATGGGATGCTCCATCACTGCATCGATCAGCTGCGAGTCGGTGAGCGCGGGATTGTCGAGGCCCAGCTCGGCAAAGGGCGTACCCTTCTCGCGCAGCAAGGCGCGGGGGCTGATCCCGGCGCGTTCAATCAGGCTTTCAAGCAAGGCGCGCGATGGCGGGGTCTTGAGATATTCCACCACATGTGGTTCGATCCCGGCGTTGCGGATCATGGCCAGCGCGTTGCGCGAGGTGCCGCATTCCGGGTTATGGTAGATCACGATGTCGGTCATGCGCTTGCTCCCGTGCTGGCGCCTTCGGCCTTGCCGATTTCCTTGAGCTTCTGTTTCATCGCCATCTCGTCGATGCTGGAATGCGGCAGCGTCAGGAACAGCGAAATGCGGTTGGTGAGGTAGCGCAGCGCCTGCAGGAACGCGTCGCGCTGTCCTTCTCCCTCGACGGCGGCGGGGTCCTCAATGCCCCAATGCGCCGTCATCGGATGTCCGATCCACACGGGACAGGTCTCTCCAGCGGCGCTGTCACAAACGGTGAAGATGAAGTCGAACTCGGGCGAACCGGGCTTGGAAAACTCGCTCCAGCTCTTCGAATACATGCCGGTGGTGTCGTAGCCCATGCCTTCCAGCA
>JAFEEP010000542.1 GCA_018241045.1 Pseudomonadota bacterium
CGAGACGCCGAAGGTCGTGTACATGATCCGCCGCGCGCCATAACGGTCCGACAGCATCCCGCCGTAGGCGCGGAACAGGCTGGCCGAGAGGCTGAAGGTCGCCGCCAGCATCCCCGCCACCTCGACATCAACGCCATAAACCCCGATCAGGTAGCGCGGCAGCCACAGCGCCAGCGCGACGAAGGCCCCGAACACGAAGAAGTAGTAGAGCGAGAAGCGCCAGACCTGCTCGTTGCGCAGCGGTTCAAGCTGTTCGCGCAGGCTCTTGGGCGGGGTACCCGCCGCGCGCCGCGCCGCCAGCTCCGGATCTTCCTTGGCGAACAGGAAATAGAGCACGGCGGTAACCGCCAGCACCGCGGCCCAGATCTGTGCCACCGCTTGCCAGCCGAGCGCGACCATGACGAAGGGCGCTGCGAACTTGGTTACCGCCGCGCCGACGTTGCCCATCCCGAAGAAGCCAAGCGCTGCCCCCTGGCGCGCCTGGGGATACCACTTCGAGACATAGGCCACGCCGACCGCGAAGCCGCCCCCGGCCAGGCCCAGGCCCAGTGCGGCAAGCAGCATCATCGGATAGGAATGGGCGTAGGACAGCAGGAAGGTCGATCCCGCCGAAGCGAGCATGGTCAGCGGAAAGATTCGCCTGCCGCCGTACTGATCGGTCCACACTCCCAGGAACAGCCGGACCAGCGATCCGGTCAGGATCGGCGTGCCGACCAGAAGGCCGAACTGGGTGTCGTTGAGCCCCAGCTCGGCCTTGATGCGGATGCCAATGATCGCGAAGATCGTCCACACCGCAAAACAGATGGTGAAGGCAAATGTGCTCAGCCCGAGCGCGCGGTTCTGCTCACCCCTGCTGACTGCATCCTGCACTGGCATATCGGACCCTCCGTCCCCGTCCGGCTGATCGCCGGCCCCACATTGCGCATGGCGTGCCCCGCCGCGGGGCAGCTTGATCGGAATCAATTTGATGCACAGGCGGGGTGCAAAAACAGCAGCAACTGATCCGCATGGACTGGTGGGGAAACTTGGATCAAGGCTTGGATTGATAAGTATCAAACAAGCCGCTATCGCCGCTGCACAACAGGGGAGTTCCACACGTGCGTCCTGGCGAGAAGCCCGAGATTTCCCGACTGGCGCTGTTTCGCGAGATGGAGGAGGCCGAGCGCGAGCGGATCTTTTCCGGCTCGTTCCTTCAGGTATTCCCCCCGCAACTGACCCTGTTCGAACTTGGCCAGCGCGCCGATTTCCTCTACGTCCTGGTCGACGGGCTGGTCGAACTCTACGCCAACGGCGCAGGCCGCGACACGACGATGCGGATCGTAGAGCCGGTCACCAGCTTCATCCTTGCCGCGGTGGTCACCGATACGCCCTATCTGATGTCGGCGCGAACCCTCGTCGCCTCGCGCATCCTGCTGGTGCCTGCGGCATTGATCCGAGAGATGATAAAGCATGATGGCGCGCTGATGCAGGCAACGATGCACGAACTCGCGCTGGGCTATCGCGATCTGGTCCGCGCGCTGACCGACATGAAGCTACGCCAGTCTGCCGAGAGGCTGGGCAACTTGATCCTGCAGCAGGAGCGGCGGCAGGGTTCGGGTGGCGTGGTCCAGCTTCGCGCTGAAAAGCGCCTGCTCGCCTCGCTGCTCGGCATGACGCCGGAAAACCTGTCACGCGCCTTCGGGGTAATCGGAAGGCACGGGGCCGAGGTCGACGGTTCGCTGGTGCGGATCACCGACCGCGCGGCGCTGGAAGGCTTCGCCAGACCCGACCCGGTCAAGGCCGACGACTGACGGTCTGCGCGGAAACCGAACCCTGTCTTGATACAGGGTCAAGTTTTGTGACTTCAAAATCAATCGTGCGCGCGCGGCGTGTTCAATACGGCTCACAAATCAGAGTGAGGGGATTGGATGAACGGACCGGGCCGCAACCGTTGCGCGTGCACGGAATCGCCGAGGCCTGACACTTCATTTCCAGCCAGCAGATCACGTCAATCGGGGCGGGCGCCACGACCGTGCGCTCCCAGGATTTCAACGAACGGGCAAATGCCAAAAGGCGCGAAGCCCCAATTAAACAGGGAATGTATGTCATGAGGAAGATTGCACTATTGGTTGCTTCCGCGTCGATCGGCGCGCTTGCTTCACCCGCCTTCGCGCAGGAAGTGCCCGCCGCCAGCGACAATGGCGACGGCAACGAAGAAATCGTCGTGGTCGCGCAGAAGCGCGCTGAAAACGTCCAGAACGTCCCGATCTCGATCACCGCGATCAGCGGCGAAGGGCTTGCCCGCGCCAACGTCGCCAGCGCACTCGACCTGGGCCGGGTCGCCACCAACTTCAACGTGCAGCGCGCCAGTCAGGCGGCCAACGTGCGCATTACCATCCGCGGCATCGGCGCGCCAGGCAATACCGCGACCGAACCAAGCGTCGCGACGTTCCTGGACGGCATTTACATTCCGCGCACCGGATCGGTGATCAACGGCTTCCTCGACATCGAGGGTGTCGAAGTGCTTCGTGGTCCGCAGGGCACGCTGTTCGGCCGCAACGCCAGCGTCGGCGCGCTGTCGCTGCGTTCGGCGACACCGAAGCCCGATTTCTCCGCCGCGATCACTGGCGAACTCGAAAACGCCAACCGCTACGGCGTGAAGGGCTACGTCAATCTGCCGTTGAGCGAGAACGTCGCAGTGCGCGCCGCGGGGCAGGGGCGGTGGTTCAAGGGCTATTTCACCAACAAGCTCGACGGCAAGCGCTTCGGCGGTTCGGATGAAGGTGCCGGGCGCCTGTCGATCAAGGCCAACCTGGGCAAGGTAACCTGGATTGGCCGCGCCGACTATTCGCGCACCACGGGCGACGGCCAGATCACCGCAGATCTGGATTCGGCATCGATTTCGGCCGCGCAACTCAGCGCGCTGCAGACAAGGCTCGGGGGCGTCCTGCCCGATACCAACCTGTCCGATCTCTATGCCAACCACGTTCTGCACGGCAAGCTGACCGACCGGCAGTGGGGCATTTCGAGCACGCTTGAAGCCGAGGTCGGCGACGGATTCACGGTCAAGCTGATCGATTCTTACCGCGACTGGAAAAACGAGCAAGTCGACGGCGACGTCATTTACCTGCCGATCCCCCTGCTCGACCGCAGCGGGGCCTATCGTTCGAAGAGCAACAACCACGAATTGCAGTTCATCTCGCCGCAGGGCCAATTGCTCGGCGGCAAGCTCGATTTCGTCGCGGGCCTGTACTATTTTGGCGAGGCGTTTTCGATCCGTGAGCAACTGAATATGCAGAGCCAGTTCTGCAACGCACTGGTCCCGCTTGCTCAGCGCCCCGCGTGCAATACGCTGCTGACGTCCGGTGCCGGACAGAATGCCGCCGACCAGCAATTCCACCAGAAGCTCGACAGTTTTGCCGCCTATACCCAGGCCAATGTCAACTTGACCGACAAGTTGACGCTGGTTCTGGGTGGTCGTTGGACCAAGGAAAAGAAGGACGGTACCTATATACAGCTGGTCAACAATCCCTTCGCCGTCGCGTTTCGTGGGGCGGAGAACACCCCGCTCACCCTGGACGACAACCGCTTCACCTATCGCATCGGGGCCAACTACAAGCCAACCAGCGACATGATGCTGTTCGCCAGCTATTCGACCGGCTACAAGTCGGGCGGGTTCAACTCGGGTGGTGGCACCCCCGCGCTCGGCCAGCGCCGCCTGTTCACCCGCGAAACAGTCAAGGATTGGGAAGCGGGGATCAAGAGCAATTGGCTCGACAACAAGCTGACGGCGAACCTCACCCTCTATCGGATGGACATTGGCGGCTATCAGGACCGCTCGTTTGACGGGACCAGCTTCGTCGTTCGCAACGCCGGCAACCTGCGCCACCAGGGCTTCGAGTTCGACCTGATCGCCAAGCCGACGCGCAACTTCCGGGTCAACGCTTCGATCGCCTACCTCGATTCGGTCTTCACGTCCTATCCCGCAGGTTCGGCTTTGCCTGGCTTCCCTGCCGGTTCCACGCAGAACCTGACCGGCACCAGCGCCAACTTCGCGCCGGACTGGACTGGAACCCTCGGTGCGGAATGGCGGATCGACCTTGGTTCGTCGGGCCTGAGGCTGGTCAACAGCGTGTCGGCGTCCTTCGTGTCCGATCAGCTGCTCGGTGGCGTGACCGACAACAACTACTTGCAGGTCAACCAGGACGGCTATGCGCTTCTGGGCGGACGAATTGAATTGCAGGGACCGGATGAACGCTGGTCGATTGCAGTCTATGGTCGCAATCTCACCAACGAAAATTACGCGGTGAACAAGTTCTACCAAACATTGAACACTGCGCTGGGCCTTAACAACGGGGTGTTCCCCGGATCGACCGCAGTGCGCGTCCAGCGCGCCGATCCGCGCAGCTATGGCGTTACGGCGACCTATCGGTTCTGACGGTTCATGAGGGGGCGGCGGACGGGAAACCGTCCGCCGCCATCATCGTGCACCGTATCGGAAGTATGGTGCCAGGAATGGCCGGCGAGGTTCGGAACGGGCCGGCGAGCGAGAGGATGGATTATGTCGCAGATCACGAAGACGGCAATTCGCATGGGCGTGGCGGCCTCTGCCCTGGTTTCGGCAAGCCTGGCCCACGCAGATGAGGCTGATCGCCGCCAGGCCTGGTTCGGCGACGTTCACGTCCATACGGGCCTTTCCTACGACGCCGCTATCTTCGGTGTGCGCCGCACGCCCGACGACGCCTATCGCTATGCGCTGGGCGAGCCGATCCGCCACGCAGCAGGCTATGATATCCAGTTGAAAGGTGGACCGCTCGATTTCTACGCGGTGACCGATCACGCCGAATATCTCGGCGTGCTGCCCGCGATGAATGATCCGGCCAGTCCGATGTCGCTGATCGACTATGCCAAGGATATGTTCTCGGCCATCCGCTCCAAGGTCGTCACGGCCTATTCGAAGATGAGCAATACCGTGAAAACCGGGGCGCCGATTCCGGAGTTGTACAACCGAGAGGTCGTGAAAACCTCGTGGATGGAGCTGGGCGCAGCGGCGGATCGGTACTACAGGCCCGGCAAGTTCACGACCTTCGCGGGTTTTGAATTCACATCCAACCCCAAAGACGCCAACCTGCACCGTGTCGTCCTGTTCCGAACCGAGCGTCGGCCGGATATGCCATTCAGCACGCTCGATTCGACCAATCCCGAAGACTTGTGGGCCTGGCTCGACGGCAACCGGGCCAAGGGGATCGATGGCCTGGCCATTCCGCACAATTCCAACGTGTCGGATGGGCGGATGTTCGCGATGACCGATTTCGCGGGCAATCCGATCTCGGCCAAATATGCCGAAACGCGGATGCGCAATGAACCGATTGTGGAAATCAGCCAGGTCAAGGGCACCTCGGAAACCACGCCGGCGCTGTCACCCAACGACGAGTTCGCCAATTTCGAGAATTACCAGACCCTGCTTGGCACGACCACCATCGGCAAGACCGACGGCAGCTACGTCCGCCAGGGCTTGCAACGCGGTCTCCTGCTTGAGGAGCAGATCGGCAAGAACCCATTCAAGTACGGCCTCATCGGTTCGTCCGACACCCACAATGCCGGCGGCCCGATTGAGGAGAGCCATTACTTTGGCAAGGTCGGCATAGAAGACGGCACTCCTGACAGACGGCGCGCCGTGGTCTGGCCGGGCGAGGATCAACTCAAGGGCTCGGCAGCCACCCCATTCTATGAGTGGAGTGCGGCGGGTCTTGCCGGGGTCTGGTCGGAGCGCAACAACCGGGAGGATATCTTCGCCGCGTTCCGCCGCAAGGAAACCTTCGCCACTTCGGGGCCGCGGATCAAGGTGCGTCTGTTCGCCGGGTTCTGCTATCCGACGGACATCTGGTCGCGCTCCGACTTCGCCAAGCTGGCCTATGCCGGCGGGGTGCCGATGGGCGGCGACCTGATCCGCCAGGGGGACAAGGCGCCGCTGTTCCTGGCCCAGGCGATGAAGGATGCCAACGAGGCGGGCTTGCAGCGCCTGCAGATCGTGCGCGGCTGGGTCGAGAACGGCCAGGTGCGCGAGGCGATCTATGACGTCGCCTGCGCCAAGGGAACGCCCGATGCCAAGACTCATCGTTGCCCAACGACGAGCGCGGCGGTCGATACCAGGACCTGCACGGTCAATGCGGCGGGCAAGGCCGGGGCCGAGCTCAAGGTCGCCTGGCGCGATCCTGACTTCAAGGCTGATCGCCATGCGTTCTACTACCTGCGCGCGATCCAGAACCCGACTTGCCGCTGGTCGACCTACGAGGCGAACAAGCTGGGCAAGCCGGTCCGCCCCGGTCTGCCCTTGACCATCCAGGAGCGCGCCTGGAGCTCGCCGATCTGGACCGGATCGTGAGGGTTCGAGCAGCATTGCACCGACGGTTGATCGCATGACACTTCTGCAACGCCTGCGGCGCTGGCTGCATGAGCCACTGATGCAGTTCCTGCTGGGCGGCTTGCTGGTCTTTGCCTGGTCAAGCTGGCGGGGCGAGGTTGCAGACCCGGCCAGCAAGACCGTTACCGTCACGCCCGACCGGGTCGAGCTGCTCGCCGCCAACTTCTCGCAGACCTGGCAGCGCGGGCCCAGCCCGGCGGAGCTTGACGGGCTGATCAAGGACTACGTCAAGGAAGAGATCTACTACCGCGAGGCCAAGCGGATGGGGCTGGATCTCGACGACCCTATCGTGCGGCGGCGGCTGCGGTCGAAGATGGAGTTCCTGTCGCAGGCCGAGCTGGAGAATCAGCATCCGAGCGACGCGGTGCTGCAGGCCTGGC
>JAFEEP010000543.1 GCA_018241045.1 Pseudomonadota bacterium
AAGGACTATCGTCTATGGCAGGCGGACACGGCTGCTGCTTGCTTGCGGCGACTAGCAATGGCCGGTTCAATCTGTGACAGGACTTGCATGAGCGTTGAAAATCGAATCGTTCCCGTGATCCTGTGCGGCGGCAGCGGCACGCGGTTGTGGCCGCGCAGCCGTGCGGTGCGGCCCAAACCGTTCCTGCCGCTGGTCGGCGACTCCACCCTGTTCGAAGCGACGTTGAGCCGCTGCGGCGATGCAGCCCGCTTCGCCGCCCCCGTGGTGGTGACTGGCCATGCGCACCTCACCCATGTGGAGGCGCAACTGGGCGGAGACAGCGCGACACGGATCATTGTCGAGCCTTCCGCCCGCAACACCGCTGCGGCAATCGCGCTTGCCGCGCTGCGTCTGCCCGGTGACGCAGTGATGCTGGTCTGCCCCAGCGACCATCACATCGGAGATCCCGCCGCCTTCCGCGCCGCCGCGATCCGTGCGGCGGACCTGGCGCAGGACGACTGGCTGGTCTCCTTCGGGATCGAGGCGACCGCGCCAGAGACCGGGTTCGGCTATCTCGAACGGGGCGCGGCGATCGGCGAGCGAGGCTTTCGCGTCGCCCGCTTCGTCGAGAAGCCCGACCTCGAACGTGCCCGCCAGTTCCTCGAACATGGCGGCTATGCCTGGAACGGGGGGATCTTTGCCTTCAAGGTTTCCGCCTTCCTTGCCGAACTGGGGCGCCACCGCCCCGCGATCCTTGCCGCCGCGCAGGATGCCGTGACCAAGGGAATCGAGGATGGCGCACGCTTCCACCCCGATGGCGAGGCCTTTGCCCGGATCGCGGGCGAATCGGTCGACTATGCGGTCATGGAGAATACCGATCGCGCGGCGATGGTGCCCGCCGACATGGCCTGGTCCGATATCGGCAACTGGCAGGCGCTCCACCTCGCGTTGGATCGCGATGACCTTGGCAATGCCACCCGCGGCGATGTCGAGGTGGTCGATTGCCGCAACGTCCTGGTCGACAGCGATGGGCCGCACGTCTCGGTGATCGGGCTTGAGGACGTGATCGTGGTAATCGACGGCAACGACGTGCTGGTGACCACCGCCGCCGGAGCGCAGAAAGTCGGCAAGCTGCATCGGGCCGCCAACCAGTGACCCTGCTGCCGACCTGCATGGTCGACAAGCCGTGGGGCCGCGACGCGCTTCCCGCGCCGTTCGAGACTCCGGCGGGCAGACGGATCGGCGAGGTGTGGTTCGAGCCGCCCGAGGCGGTGACGGAACTGCTGGTCAAATACATCTTCACCAGCGAGAAGCTGTCGGTTCAGGTCCATCCCTCTGACCCGCAGACGATCGCCGCCGGGCTGGGTCGGCAAGGCAAGGAAGAATGCTGGCTGGTCGTTGCGGCTGACGCAGGCGCGGCGCTGGGGATCGGTTTCGATGCCGGGATCGGCCCGGACGCGCTGCGCGCCGCCTCAATGGACGGCTCGATCGAGCAGTTGCTGACCTGGCATCCGGTGCGCCCGGGGGACTTCTTCTACATCCCCGCCAATACGGTTCACGCGATCGGCGGCGGGGTCAGCCTGATCGAAGTGCAGCAGAACAGCGATATCACCTATCGGCTCTATGACTACGGCCGACCGCGCGCCCTCCATCTCGAGGAAAGCCTGCGCGTGGCGCGGGGCGCGCCCTATCCCGAAGCCCTGCACCGCCATGTCGCACCGCGGGGCGAAGTGGCGCTGGTCGAAGGGCCGCATTTCCGGCTGACGCGCTACGATGGTCCGCTGTCAGATGCGGCGCAGGCACGCTTCGGCGAGGCGCCGCTGCTGGTGATCCCGCTCGAGGGTGTGACGCAGATCGGGGGCGAGGCGGTGCCTCCCGGGGCCTGTGCCCTGGCGCTTGATCCGGGGGCCATCGCAATCGCGCCGAGGGCGCTGGGGCTTATTGCCCAGCCGCTGCGCTGACCTCTCCGGCCAGTCGATCGCGTACCACGGAAAGCGCAGCATCGTTGAGTTGGCGCGCGCGCGCCGCGTCCTGCGCCTCGCTGTAGCAGCGCAGTTCGGGGGCATTGCCCGAGGGACGCAGGTGGATCACGTCGCCCGAGGCGAAGGTCATGCGCAGCCCATCGGTGCTGTCGATCCGCAGCGGCTCTCCAGCGATCGTGCCGAAGGCCCGTTCGATCCGGGCGAGTTGCTCGGTCTCGCTCCCCTGTTCCAGCCGGGCGAGGATCGCGCGGCTGGTCGCGGTTGGGAAATCGGCGATGCGATTGCTGTAAGTCACGCGCGGCGGCAGCGCCCCGACCAGCGCCGAAAGCGGGGCATCACCCGCCGCGATCAGCGCCGCCAGCACCGGCAGCACGGCGTCGCGGGTCGGCAGCGCACTGAGCGGGCCGCCGGCTAACCTCAGGTCGCTGCCCAGCAGGAAGCCGCCGTTCGCCTCGTACCCGCAGACGCGCTGTCCGCCATCGGCGATCTGTTCGTTCATCGCGGCGATGACATAAGGTGATCCGATCCGGGTCCGCGCGGTCGCGGCAAAGGCGCGGCTTTCCTCCAGCACGGTGTTGCTCGAAACCGGCGTCACCACGCGGTCAGCGCCCAGTTGCCGCGCGCAAAGCACGCCCAGCACGTCGCCGCGCAGCCACTCGCCGCTCTCGTCGGCGAGCAGCGGGCGATCCGAATCGCCGTCAGTCGAAACGATCGCGTCGAAGCCGTGTTCGCGGGCCCAGACGCGCGCCAGTTCGACGTCCTCGTCGCGCACCGCTTCGGTATCGACCGGGATGAAGCTGTCAGAGCGGCCCAGCGCGGTAACCTCGCCCCCCAGCGCGCGCAGGATCGCCACCACCACGTCACGCCCCACCGCCGAATGCTGATAGACGCCGATGCGTTTGCCCTTCAGCGCTTCTTCGCCAAAGGCGCGGCGGTAGCGTTCGACATAGGCCGGGGCGATGTCGAGTTGTGGGGGGAGGGGCTCGCCGCCCTCGATCGTGCCTTGCGCATCGAAAGCGCGCCCTTCCACCGCGACCGGCTGGGCCATCATCCCGGCCTCGTCCTGTTTCAGCACTTCGCCGTGGGGGCGGTAGAACTTGATCCCGTTGCGGTCGGCGGGAATGTGACTGCCGGTGACCATCAGCGAGGGAATCCCTTGCGCAAAGGCGTGGAGCGCCAGCGCCGGCGTAGGCGCCAGCCCGCAATAGATCGGCACCCCGCCCAGATCGCGCACCGCCTGGGCGCAGGCGGCAAGGATGCGCGGCGTGCTGGGGCGCAGGTCTCCCGCCAGCGCGACGCGGGCACCGGGCGCGAACTCGCCCAGCGTGGCCAGATAGCGCAGGAAACCCGTGGTGTAGCCGTGGCAGACCCGGTCGGTCATCGCCACCACCGTGCCGCGCGCGCCGCTGGTTCCGAAGGCGACTCCGCTTTCGGCCATCAGTTCGCCAACCGTCATCCCCGTCATCTCGTCGTCCTGTCCTCGTCGCGGCGCCTGCCCACCGCGATAGACCAGCCCGGACAAGCAGGACAAGCACCGGGGCAGCTATTTGTCCGGTCGATAGGCGGTGCGTCATGGCATCGTTTTGATCGAGCCACTGCGGCTTGCTAGGCAGCATCCGCTGCTCGAAGACAGCACACGGGAGAGATTGATGGCTCAAGTGCGCCAGCCGACCTTCATGACCGGGATTTCATTGCTGTTCCCGATTACCCTGTCGGTGATGGCGGCGCTGTTCGTCGCCCCGATCGCGCCGAAGATCGCCGAAGAGTTCGGCCCGACCGGACTCTACACCCCCGCCGCGCTGGGCCACTATATCGAGGCGATCATCTCGATCCCGTCGCTGTGCGTCGCGCTGTTCTCGATCCCTGCCGGGGCGCTGGGGGATCGGGTCGGGCGGCGGCGCCTGTTGATCTGGGCCATGGCGGTCTATGTCGTGGTCGGCATCATACCCTATTTCCTCAACGATCTGCGGT
>JAFEEP010000544.1 GCA_018241045.1 Pseudomonadota bacterium
ACCAGATTGAAGCGCGGCATTCCCGGCGCGATCTGGCACTGCACCTCAACCGCGCGTGCTTCCAGCCCGAGATAGGCAACCGTCGAAACCAGCGCGACCAAGCAAAGCCCCTGTAATACTACGAAGTATTGGCGTGATGGCGAAGTGAACCCGCGCTGTCGAGGGCAAGTGCCGCAAAATCGGCGGTAACCTGTTCTTAACCCGGCTCCTTGGCGATGCGGTAAAGGGCGGTGGGCGATCAGGCTGGGATGCGTCCGTTCGCCGCCCTTGTCCTTCCGCTGCTTGCCCTGACGGCCCACCCGGCCGCCGCGGGCGAAACAGTGGTCGAAACGGTGGTCACGGTCGAGGAGACGATTTTCGAGACCCAGGGGGGCTCGGAACGGATCGTGGGTGTTGCGCCGCCGGCCCTGCCGAAGGGGATCGCCGCCTACGGTCCGTTCCGGGTGCTGGACGGCAGCCGCGCTGCGCTGGTCGATGTCACCGATGCACGCAGCCCGGCCCAGTTCGAGGCCATGCTGCGCGCTCATCCCGGCATAGCCACGATCGAGATGCTCGAATGCCCCGGCACCGAGGATGATCGCGCCAACCTGCGGCTGGGCCGGATGATCCACGCCCGGGGGATCGTCACGCACGTTCCGGCTGGCGGTTCGGTTCGTTCCGGCGGGGTCGAGCTGTTCCTCGCCGGAGCGCGGCACCTTGCCGACGAGGGCGCCGAGTTTGCGGTCCATTCGTGGGAGGATGAGGACGGGCGCGAGGCCAAGGACTATCCCGCCGACGCCCCCGAGAACCGCGCCTATACCGACTATTACCGCGAAATGGGGATGACCCCGCAGCAGGCCAGCGCGTTCTATGCGATGACCAATTCGGTGCCGTTCTCGCGCGCGAAATGGCTGACCGCGGCGGATATGGGCAAGTGGGTGAGTCTGAATTAGCCCCACGCCGCTTGACTCGGCCCGCCACCTTGCGTAACGGCCCGCCTCTGTAATTCAGCCGCCTTTGCGGGCGGCATGTCCATTTCGAGATTCACAAGGCAAGATCATGAAGCGCACTTTCCAGCCCAGCCGCCTCGTCCGCGCCCGCCGCCACGGCTTCCGCGCCCGCACGGCCACCGTCGGCGGCCGCAAGGTGCTGCGCGCCCGCCGCGCCCGCGGCCGCAAGAAGCTGTCTGCCTGAACCAAACGCCGATGATGTCCGTCCTGACCAAAAGGGCGGATTTTCTCGCTGCAAACCGGGGCCTGCGTGTAGCGCGCCCCGGTTTTGTGTTGTTGGTGAGGCCCAACGGGCTTGATACCATGCGCTATGGCATCACCGTCACCAAGAAGATCGGCAACGCCGTGGTCCGCAACCGGATGAAGCGCCGCTTCCGCGCGCTCTTGCGCGAGATGCTGCCCACTGCCGGCCTTGCCGCGCACGATCACGTGCTGATCGGGCGTGATAGCGGGGTCGAGCGTGACTTTGCCAAATTGCGCGAAGAACTGGCCATGGCCCTGTCCCGCGCCGCCCAGGGCAAGGGTGATCCGCCGCGCAGGCCGAGGAGTCCGCGACGATGAAACGCGTCTTGATCCTCGTCGCGCGGGGCTGGCAGCTCGGCCCATCACGCATCCTGCCGCCGACTTGCCGCTATGCTCCGTCATGCTCGCAATACGCCATCGAAGCCTGGCAAAAGCACGGCGCGATTAAGGGTAGCTGGCTGGCGATGAAGCGTCTATTGCGCTGCCATCCGTGGGGCGGGCACGGCTACGATCCGGTGCCCTGACCCGGGCCGCTTGATCTGATCCGACCCTTCCCCATCTCTGCCGACGAAACAACGTAGGACGCCTTCGTGGACAAGACCAATTCGCGCAACATGATCCTGGCCGTAGTGCTGACCGCGCTGCTGCTATTCGGCTGGGATGCCGGGATGCGCTATTTCTATCCGCAGGCGAACAAGCCCAAACCTGTCGCTGCCGCGAGCAATGCCCCCGCGCCCGAGGCGACCGCCAGCGCCAAGCCCACGCGCGAAGGCGGGCTGACCAATGCGGCAGACCAGGCGCTTGAGGCGAAGGACCTGCAGACCGCGCTCAACCCCGCAGGCCGCATCCCGATCGCCGCGCCGGGACTGTCGGGATCGCTCAACCTGACCGGCGGGGTGGTCGACGACCTGACGCTAAACCACCACACCGCGGCCATCGCCAAGGACAGCGGGCCGCAGCGGATCTTCTCCCCCGCCGGAACCCCGGCGCAGCAATATGCGCAATTCGGCTTCCTCGGCGCAGCAGGAGTCAATGCACCCAACGCGGGCACCGTCTGGACCGCGCCGCAGGGTGCGAAGCTGACCCCGCAGACCCCGGTGACGCTGACCTGGAACAACGGCGCCGGGCAGACCTACAGCCTGACCTACGCGATCGACGACGCCTACATGATCACGGTCAGGCAGGCCGTCGCCAATGGCGGCGCAGCGCCGGTTTCGGTCAAGCCCTTCGCCCTGGTCAACCGCACCGACAAGACCGCCAGCGTCGATACCTGGAACGTCCATTCCGGCCCCTTCGGCGCCTTTGACGGCACCGTCAGCTTTGCGCCCAATTACAAGGACGTTCTCAAGGACGGCCAGGTCGCCAATGCGGGCAAGACCGACTGGGTCGGCTTCACCGACATTTACTGGATGTCGACGCTGATCCCCGACGCGGCGGGCGCGACCAGCGATTTCCGCAGCCTGGGCGGCAATGTCTATCGCGCCGACATGGTCTATGGCGACGCCACCGTCGCTCCCGGCGCCGAACTGGTTCGCACCACCCGGCTGTTTGCGGGCGCCAAGGAATCGAACGTCCTCGACAAGTACGAGGCGTCGGGCATCCCGCACTTCGGGCTGGCGATCGACTGGGGCTGGTTCCGCTGGTTCGAAAAGCCGATCTTCTGGCTGCTGAAATCGCTGTTCTCGTTTGCCGGCAACTTCGGCGTGGCGATCATCCTGCTGACCCTGATCGTGCGCGGGGTGATGTTCCCGATCGCCCAGCGCCAGTTCGCCTCCATGGCGGCGATGCGCGCGATCCAGCCCAAGATGAAGGCGATCCAGGAACGCTACAAGGACGACCGCGCCAAGCAGCAGGAAGAGGTGATGAAGCTCTACAAGCAGGAGGGCGTCAACCCGCTCGCCGGGTGCTTGCCGATCTTCCTGCAGATCCCGGTGTTCTTCGCGCTCTACAAGGTGCTGATCCTGGCGGTGGAAATGCGCCACCAGCCCTTCGTGCTGTGGATCAAGGATCTGTCCGCGCCCGATCCGCTGCACATCCTCAACCTGTTCGGCCTGCTCAATTTCACCCCGCCCGCTTTCCTCGGGATCGGCGTGCTGGCGCTGTTGCTGGGCACGACCATGTACTTCCAGTTCAAGCTGAACCCGGCACAGATGGACCCCGTCCAGCAGCAGATGTTCTCGATCATGCCGTGGATGATGATGTTCATCATGGCGCCGTTCGCGGCAGGACTGCTGATCTACTGGATCACCTCGAACGTGCTGACGATCGCCCAACAGAAGTATCTCTATTCCAGGCATCCGCAATTGAAGGCCCAGGCCGAAAAGGATGCAACCGAC
>JAFEEP010000545.1 GCA_018241045.1 Pseudomonadota bacterium
CATAGCCGCCGCTCTCGCTGATCGAGACGATCCGCACCACCCGCAGCCCCGCGGCCTTGGCGTAGAGGTTGGCGCGCGCGCGTGCCTTGGTCACGGCGGCAGTGCGGGCCTCGTCCTGCGCGGCGTCGGCGTTGTCGATCTGGAAGCTGGGGCCGTTGATGTTGTTCGCGCCGGCCGAAACCAGCGCGTCGAGTACCTTGCCCATCGCTTTCAGGTCGCGCTGCCGGACCGAGACCGAGTTGGTTGCCTGATAGCCGACGATCCGTGGTTCGCGCGTGACGTTGCCATTGGGCTCTACCACCTGCTGTCCGTAGATCGGGTTCAGATTGATGTTGCTGGTCTGCACGTCCTTTTCGGCGATTCCCGCCTTCTTCAGCGCGGAAAACACCTTGTTCATCGCTGTGGCATTGGCGCTCATGGCGTCACCGGCGGTCTGACCCTGGGTGGTCACCCCCGCGTTGAACACCGCAAGGTCGGGCGTGCGGGTCGACTTGCCATCGGCGGAGACGGTCAGCAGGGTGCTGCCCTGGGCGATGACGGGAACAGGTGATACGTTCTGGGCCATGGCGCTTCCCGATGCGAGGCCGACAGCGGCAAGAGCGCTGGCGGCGACAAGGAACTTCAACGGTTTCATAGCGATCTACTCCTTCGCTTGTGGCTGCTGTCCCTAGCCCCTCAGCCTGTCGCGTGCCTGAACCGTTACAGCGCGCGCTCGAGCACCTGCATCGCAAGTTGCGCGCCACCCGCGCCGGTCAGGTGGCGAAGTTCGCCGTTGGGGGCATAGCCCTGGCGCAGATACCAATCGAGCAATTCGTGGCGCGAGGAGATCACGGTCATTTCCATTGTCGTCACCGCAAACCGATCGCGCGCCACGCCCTCGGCGGCGGCGATCAGCCGCCTGCCAAGGCCACCAGCCTGCATGGCGGGATCGACCGCCAACATTCCGAGATAACAGCGCTGCGGCG
Organism: Pseudomonadota bacterium; assembly: GCA_018241045.1. GTDB lineage: Bacteria > Pseudomonadota > Alphaproteobacteria > Sphingomonadales > Sphingomonadaceae > Novosphingobium. The sequence goes on from JAFEEP010000545.1 coordinate 966, forward strand.
CGATCCGGGCTATGGTTACCGTGCCGACAGTCTGTCCATCCGCGGTTGCGACCAGCATCGTCCGGTCGGGGTCGGCGAATACCGCCAGCACCTCGTCAAGCGAGGTGCGGTCGCTGGCGAACAGATCGGCCTCGTGCGTCCAGCCGCCGCGCGCCGCATCGCCGCGATAGGCACGTTCGACCAGACTGCGGATCCCTTCGGCGTCGGCCTCCGTGGCCGGACGGATGGCTGCGATCACAGCGTCGCTTCGATTGCCCGCGCCGCCGCCACCGGATCCTCGGCGCGGCTGATCGGGCGACCGACCACCAGCACGCTCGCCCCATGATCGCGCGCCTGGCGCGGGGTTACGGTACGTTTCTGGTCTCCCGCCTTGCCGTCGGCCAGGCGCAGGCCGGGGACGACGAAGAAGCCGTCCTTCCACTGGCGATGAACCGCGCCGACTTCCTGGCCGGAACAGACGATCCCGTCGAGCCCGGCGCGGTGCGCCAGGTCGGCCAGGCGCAGCACCTGATCGTGGGCTGAACCGCCCAGACCGGTCGCGGTCATGTCGCGCTCGTCAAGGCTGGTCAGCAGGGTGACCGCGACGACCTTGCAGTTCTCGCCCGCGGCGGCCTTGGCGTCCTCCATCATCGCCCGACCGCCCGAGGCATGGACGGTGACGATCGAGGGTTCGAGAACGTGGACCGCCTGCATCGCCCCGGCGACGGTGTTGGGAATGTCGTGCAGCTTGAGGTCGAGGAACAGCGGCAAGCCGATCTTGGCGATCTCGTGAACACCGTGGTGGCCGTGCGCGTAAAAGAACTCCATCCCCAGCTTGAGGCCGCCGATATGGTCCTTGACCTTGCGCGCCACCCCCTCGGCCGTTTCGAGGCGGGGAAAATCGAGCGCGAGATAGACGGGGTTGGTCTTCATGGCGCCGGCGCTTGGGGGTCGGCGGCGGCGGCGTCAAGCTGTGTCGAGGTGCCGACCATTGAAGGCGTGCTGACCGTGGCGGCGCGGACCGAATTTTCCAGCGCATTGATCCGCCGGTTGAAGCGCCACTTCACACCCTTGTGCAGCAGCCACATCGGCAAGAGGCCGAGCAGGAACGAGGCAATCACCAGCACCGGCAGCTTGGTATCGAGGATCAGGCCTTCCCAGATCTTGATCGACACCGTTTGCCAGTTGTTGAGCGAGAACAGCAGCAGCGCGATCAGCACCAGAACCCAGACGATCGTGCGGATGATTTGCATCGGCTTGCTCTCCTGCCCCTGTCGCGGACTGTGGGATGCTATTCTGGAAATCCGCGGATGGGAAGGGGACTTACTCGCCGAACACCCGGGCGAAGATCGTGTCGATGCCGGTGAAGTGGTAGTCGAGGTTGAACTTCTCCTCGAGCTGCGCGGGGGAGAGCGCGGCGGCAACCTCAGTGTCGGCCTTGAGCAGGTCGAGCAGGTTCAGTTTTCCGTCCGATTCCCACACCTTCATCGCGTTGCGCTGGACCAGCCGATAGGCGGCGTCGCGCTCAAGCCCGGCCTGGGTGAGGGCAAGCAGAACGCGCTGCGAGTGGACAAGGCCGCCCATCTTGTCGAGGTTCTTCTGCATCCGCTCGGGGTACACCAACAGCTTGTCGATCACCGAGGTCAGCCGGGCGAGCGCGAAGTCGAGCGTGATCGTCGCGTCGGGACCGATGAAGCGCTCGACCGACGAGTGCGAGATGTCGCGCTCGTGCCACAGCGCGACGTTCTCCAACGCCGGGGTGACAGCGGAGCGGACCACGCGGGCAAGGCCCGTCAGGTTTTCGGTCAGCACCGGGTTGCGCTTGTGTGGCATGGCCGACGAGCCCTTCTGCCCGGGCGAGAAATACTCCTCCGCCTCCAGCACTTCGGTGCGCTGCAGGTGACGGACCTCGATGGCGAGGCGCTCGATCGAGCTGGCGATCACGCCCAGCGTGGCGAAGAACATCGCGTGACGATCGCGCGGGATCACCTGGGTCGAAACGGGTTCGGGGGTCAGGCCGAGCTTTTCGGCGACATATTCCTCAACCACCGGGGCGATGTTGGCAAAGGTGCCGACCGCGCCGCTGATCGCACAGGTGGCGATTTCGGTGCGGGCGTTCTCAAGGCGAACCTTGCAGCGCGAGAACTCGGCATAGGCTTCGGCCAGCTTCTTGCCGAAAGTGGTCGGTTCGGCATGGATGCCGTGGCTGCGGCCGATGGTCGGGGTATATTTGTGCTCCATCGCCCGACGCTTGATCGCGGCGAGCAGGGCATCGAGGTCTTCGAGCAGGAGGTCAGCGGCCTGCTTGAGCTGGACCGCCAACGTGGTGTCGAGAACGTCGGAGCTGGTCATGCCCTGGTGCATGAAGCGCGCCTCGGGTCCGACCTGCTGCGCGACCCAGTCAAGGAAAGCGATCACGTCGTGCTTGGTCACCGCCTCGATCGCATCGATCGCCGCGACATCGATCGCGGGGTTGGTTGCCCACCAGTCCCACAATGCCTTGGCCCCGCTTTGCGGAACCACGCCCAGCTCGCCCAGCTTCTCGGTCGCGTGGGCTTCGATCTCGAACCAGATGCGATAGCGCGCCTCGGGCTCCCAGATCGCAACCATCGCGGGGCGGGCATAACGCGGGACCATGTTCGACTCCTTGGCTAGACGCGCCCGCCGCTAGGGGAGGGGGTGCCGGAAGGCAAGGGGCGGATCAATCGGCCCGGTCAGGCGGGAACGGGCGGCTCGTCGTAGCTGCCCTGCATGGTAATAGCCGCGTCGGGTGCGCCAAGGATCGATTTGAGCATATCCGGCGGATAGCCGAGTTGCGGCTTGCTGGCGTCATAGGCCGGCTGCGGCACCGGGCTTTCGCCGGTGCAGGGCGCGGGGTTGAGCATGGCCTCGGCCTCCTCGCCGGAGATGCCGCATTGCGCCAGAACCTTGGGATCGACCCAGCGCGCCGGATCGACCTCGCTCACCGCGCAGGCGACTTCCAGCGTCAGCCCTTCGGGCCCGGCGAAGTAGATCGAGCGACAGAAGCCGTGGCCGATCGGGCCGATCGCCGGGACGCCGTGGCTGCGGATGCGGTCGCGCAATGCGATCAGGCCGTCCTCATCGGGAGCGCGAAAGGCGATGTGCTGCGTCACCCCAGCCGCGACCTTGCCCGCGCCGGTACCGGCATGGGTGATCCCGACAGTGGCGGGAATGTCCTCGACCCCCGCAAGTTCGACCACCGAAAAGAAGCTGTCATCCGCCATCCGCAGGAAGGCGTGCTTGCCGCCGGGAACGCCGTGCATATCGAACAGGCCGACCAGCGGAAAGCCCATGACCTGGGTGAAGAAGGTCAGTTGCTCCTTCATGTTGGCCGACATGATCGCGATGTGGTGGATGCCATCGGGTTGCTGGGCGCGCATCGGGTCTCTCCTGTCGGGTCGAGGCTAACACGGGGCAGTGTGGAGAGGGAGCGCGATTTTTCTGGATCAAGCTCTGCGCGAAACCAAAATCTGGACATTCCCCATGCCAGCCGTCACCAATCGGC
>JAFEEP010000546.1 GCA_018241045.1 Pseudomonadota bacterium
ACACCGTGGGCTCGAAGAAAAAGCCACGCTGCAGGTGCGCCGGGCGCTTGCCGCCTATCGCCAGCGTCGCGCCTTGCTCAATGCCCTTGGCGACATAGCTCTCCACCGTTTCGCGCTGGCGGGCGGTTGCCAGAGGACCGGCAGTGGATGCGGGATCGAACGGATCACCGAGCACCATCGTGCGAGCCACGTCGCACAGCGCGTCCACCATCGCATCGTGCTTTGCCCTGGGCACGATGACCCGCGTCAGGCTGTGGCACACCTGGCCGGACAGGTAGCCAAAGTAAGAATTGCCGATGGTCTTGGCGGCGGCTTCGACGTCGTAGTCGTCGAGAATCAGCGCCGGAGACTTTCCGCCCAACTCCAAGGTCACACGCGCCACCCGCTCCGCGGCGGAGGCTGCAATCTTGCGGCCCGCGGCGGTTGAACCCGTGAAGGTGATCTTGTCCACACCTGGATTTCGAACCAGTTGTTCCGAGACATCCCGATCGGCCGTCAGCACATTGACCACCCCGGGAGGAAGCCCGATCTCTTCGCACATTTGCGCAAACAGGTATGCGGAGCATGGGGCTTCGGGCGAGGATTTGATGATCACCGTACATCCCGCGAGCAGTGCCGGCGCGATCTTGTAGGCCATCAGGCCTGCGGGGCCGTTCCAGGGAACGATGGCAAGCACCACACCTACCGGCTCATGGACACAGTACGCCTGGTGACCGGTGACGGACTTTCTCGATTCGACGAACGGAAAAGTGCGGGCCATCGCCGTGTACTGCCGGAACGCTCCGCTCAGGAAAAGACCGATGCGCGGTTGCGCGACCTTGTAGACAATGCCGGACTCGATGGACCAGATCCGTGCGAACTCATCATTCAGTTCCTCGAACCGCTTGGCGATCTTTTCCAGATACTCGGCGCGCTGCTCGGGCTTCATGCGCGGCCATGGCCCCTGATCGAAGGCCTTGCGGGCAGCAGCCACGGCGAGCAGGGCGTCACTGGACTCGGCCCTGGCCACGCGGGCCGCCACCTCCTCCGTACTGCAGTTGAGCACATCGAACGTCGCGGCTGTGGACGGCTGAACCCAGCGTCCGTCGATGAACAGGCAATCCGGGTGGGCAAGCCGTATGCTTCGATCAATGCTCATTCATGTCTCCTTCTTGGTCACGCATAAAATATGAAATATCATGCATTATCTATGATGCATTGAAAATCTCAAGCAGAATCGATGTTCGGCGGCGACACGCCGCTTTGTTGTTGGAGACGTGATGAACGAAGAGCTTTTTGAGAAGGGCCTTGCAGTGCGGCGCGAAGTCGTCGGCAAGCAGGCTGTCGATCAGGTGTTGGCCAATACCGATGACTTCAGCCGCCCCATGCAGGAACTCGTGACCGAGTTCTGCTGGGGTGAAATCTGGACGCGTCCTGGCCTTGATCGCCGCAGCCGCAGCATCCTGAACCTGGGGATGCTGGCCGCCGCCAACCGCCCGAAGGAGCTAGCGGGCCACATCCGCGGCGCACTGAACAACGGCCTGAGCAAGGAAGAAATTCAGGAAGTCTTCCTTCAGGTCGCCGTGTATCTCGGCATGCCCGCGGGCCTGGGTTGTTTTGCCGTGGCTCGTGAGGTGTTTGCCGAACTGGAAGACAAGCAGACTCCATAGACCGGGTTGCTACAGGTGGCCGCCTACCGGGATGGAAACACTGGGTAGATGCGGTAGAGGCCAGCCGGGCAGCCGGTCAGGTCGCCGGCACAAAGAAGTCCACCGTCATGCCTATGACGGACTTCACCATTTGATCGCCATCCGCCGTCTTGCAGCCGGCCTTGCGCGCAGCGCGCAGAAACGCCGTTTCTCCATGGCCGGCAATCACGTCGCCGACGAACATGGCAGCCGTCAGCAGACTCGCATCCAGGGGCAAGGGATCGCCATCGGCCATGCCCATTGGCGTGGCATTGCACACCATGTCGCATCCGGTGGGGTCGGATGAGCCTGCGGTCACCCGCCCCAGGCCGAGTGCGCCCAAGACATTGGCCAGTCGCCCAGCACGTTCGGCATCGATATCGTGGACGATTAGTTCTCGAACGCCAGCTTCCAGCAGCGCCACCCCGATGGCGCTGCCCGCTCCGCCCGCGCCAAGCAGTAACGCCCGCGCCGCTGCAGTCCGGGCTCCGTTGTCGATCTGCGCTTTCACAAACGAGTTCCCGTCGAGCACGTCGCCATGCCAGCTTCCATCGGGATTGCGGCGCATCAGGCTCACGGTTTCCAGCAGCTTGGAACGGGTGGAGGTGGTTGCGCAGCAGTGATAAATCGCCTTCTTGTGGGGCATCGTAACCAGCAGGCCGGCAACGTTCGGAACCGCGGACAGTCCTTGGAGCACGCGGTCAAGATCCTGCGCTGCCACCTGCATCGGCACGCAGATCTCCTTGTGTCCGCGCTTGGCGAACTCCTCGGAGATCCATTCGGGTGATTTCACGTAGATGATGGGATCGCCGATGATCGGGATCAGGCGAGTTTCGCCGTCGAGGGTTACAGCCATTGCAGTCAGGTCTCCGTTGTCAATATTGGTTTTGGCGCATTAGGTCGCCGCACCCAGAGCGTTAACCTTCATGCGGTAAACGCGGGCGGCAGTGCCGTAAAACAGCTGTTCCTTCCCCGTCTGCGAGCAGTTTCGGGTAATGTGCTTGAGCGCGTTCCACAAGGGAACAAAGCCGCAGGATCGTCCGTCCATGGGGAAGTTGCTCTCCATCATGCAGCGTGACTCGCCAAATGCCTCGATCGCGGTCTCCACATAGGGTCGCCAGCGATCTGCCAGTTCGAGATAGCCCACCGGGTCCGGACGTTGATCGAAACCGAAACCCCAGGTCGGCAGGCCCAGTCCGCCCACCTTGCACATCACGTTGTCGCGCTTGGCCAAATCACTCAGCGCATAGCGCCACTGGATGAACAAATCGGCACGTTCAGACTCGCTCATCTCCAGCCCCATGGCAGTGCCCATGTGATTGAGGACGATGGTCGTGTCGGGGAAGGCATCGGCCAGCTCGGCCAGATCAGGCAGCTGGTTGCCGAAAACGGCAGCGTCGAAGCTCAACCCACGCTTGGCCAACTCCGCAAATGCCGGGCGGAATCCCGGACTGCGCAGAATGCCCGACGGTGGGCGGTGTG
>JAFEEP010000547.1 GCA_018241045.1 Pseudomonadota bacterium
ATCCCGTCGATCGGCTCGCCCGCAAGACGTGAGGCGTACCAATAGCTGATGTCGGGATCCTTTGCGTCGAACAGGTTGAGCACATCCAGGCCAATCCGCACCCGCCCGACGTCGCGATAGGCCCCCAGGTTGACCAGCGTGGTCCCCTGCGAGTGCTGCGATCCATCCTCGATCAGCGGCGCGCTGGCGAAGTGGCGCACCCGCGCGGTCACGGTCATGGCCGAGCCAAGCCTGGCGCTGATCCCGCCGCCAAGCACGAAGGGGGTCGCGCCGGGGATGAAGTCCTGCCCCGTCGCCACCCCGCGAAACCGGGCGTGGGTCCACGATGCCGCGCCATCCAGCGTTATCGCCGGGGTGGGTTTCCAGAACAGCGCCAGTTCCGCACCCTGGCGCCGCGAGGCGGCGTTGGGTTCGGTGGTCCCGGCATCGCCGACGAAAACCAGTTCGGAATCGAGGTCGAGCCAGAACCCCACCGCCGAGAAGTTGACCGTGCCGTGCTCGACCCGCAAGCCCAGCTCCGCCCCGCGTGAACGGGCGAATACGGGGACGCGGTCAAGCGGTGCGCCGCTGGCTGGATCGACCGTGATCGTCGCGCCTCGCACATCGTTGGAGTGGTAACCCTCGCCATAATTGGCATAGAGTTCCAGACCTTCGCGGGCCTTCCACGCCAGCGCCACCTTGGGCGAAAGCAGCGCCGCTGAACCGCTGCCCGAATTGGCGGCGAGGTCTGAGCGGACCCGGTAGCCGATGGCATCGCCGCGCAGACCCACCACCAGCCGCAGGCCGGGCGAGAACGATGCCTCGGCCTCGCCCTACAGGCCGCCGCCATATTCATCGATCCGATCCTCGCGGACCGTGCCGGTCACCGTTCCGGCAACCGCGTGGTAGAGGCCGACCTTGCCGATCCGGTCCCAGCGCGTGTCCGCGCCGATCCGCCAGGTCAGGACATCGCCCTTCCACTCGTGGCGGATCGCGCCGCCGAACACCCCGCGCCGGTCGACCTGGCGGAACTCGTCGCCCGCCACCGGATTGTCGAGGAAATAGGTAAAGTTTGAGGTCAGTTGCAGGCGCGAGCCGATCGCATAGGCCGACACCGCAGTCTCGCCGAACTTGCCGTTGAAGGTCAGCGCGATCCGGCCGGCGCGCCCGCCAAGGTTCGGATCGATGAACCCGTTGCGCGGGATCAGGCCCGAGGCGATCGCCCGTTCGGGCACCTGATCGGTTGCAACCCAGCTGTTGCTGTAGCCTGACAGGCCCAGCGACCATCGGTCAGCGGAATACTTGACCAGGGCGTTGATCTTGCGCTGATGCTCATCGAGCACCCAGGGGCCGTTGGAGATCGCCCCCTCGAGCGCGCCGAGCAGCGTGCCGGTGCCGAGATCGGTGCTCCCCGCCAGCAGCCCGCGCCAATAGCCGAAAGAGCCGCCGCTGACCTCGGCAAATGGCCGGTCGAGCCGCGACCTGGTGGTATAGCGCATCGTTCCCGCAGACGAGAAATCGCCCTCGGCGGCGTGGTACGGCCCCTTGGTATAATCGATCCGCTCGACCATTTCCGGGATCAGAAAATTGAGATCGAGATAGCCCTGGCCGTGCCCGTGGCTGCGCATATTTATCGGCGCGCCATCGATATAGCCCGCCAGGTCGGTGCCGTGGTCGAGGTTGAACCCGCGCAGGAAATACTGGTTGGCCTTGCCCGATCCCGAATGTTGCGTGGCGATCAGCCCGGGGACGTTCTCTGCCAGCTCGCCAACGCGGCCAATCGGGCGGTTCTCGAAATCGGCATAGCCGACCACGCCTTCCGAACCGCTGGTGGCGATGCCGATCTGGTCGAGCGCACGACCGTAAATGACGATCTGGTCGGCGTCGTCGTGCGGGGGTTCTTCAGCATGGGCAGCCACAGGAACCAGCGCGGCTGCAAACGCGAGCATCTTGGTCAGCATCGCGCGCTCCCTGCCGGACCCCGGCGAGAGGGTCAATGCCGAAGCGGTCGCTCAGGCGTAGCTGACCATCTCGAACTCGATCCCGTCCCAATCGAAGAAATAAAACCGCCGCCCCGGTTCGTAAGTTGCGTGATTGAACGGGACGAGTCCCGCCTCGATCACCACCCGTTCGGCCGCATCGAGATCGTCGACCACCAGTCCGACGTGATTGAGCGGCGCGCCCTTGGCAAATGGCGGGCGCTCCTTGCCGTCGGTGTAGATCGCCAGATAGTCGTGATCATTGCCGACGTGGATCGTCCATCCGCCAAGCTGCGAAGGGCCGCGCCAGCGCTCGTGCCAGCCGCACAGGTTCTGCAGCAACGCGGAGGAGCGATCGGGATCGCTGACGGTGATGTTGGCGTGTTCGAGAAAACCCTTGGGCATGGCGTTCGTCCCTTTTCCGACTCGTTCTGCCGCAGCGGCGAATCGCTGCGCTTGCTGCTTGTGCAACCTCAAGGTAACTTGAGATCAAGCAAATTCGGGGGCGATTGCGGGGATTGGGGCGATGGACAAGAACGACCTTCTGCCGATCGGTGAACTGGCGCGGCGCACCGGGATCGCAGTATCGGCGATCCGCTTCTACGAGGACAAGGGGCTGATCGCCGCCTATCGCACGATGGGCAACCAGCGCCGTTTCCTGCGCAGCGACATCCGGCGCCTGAGCTTCATCCTCATCGCCCAGCGCCTCGGGCTCGGTCTCGCCGAGATCGAGGCGGAGCTTTCCACCCTGCCGCAGGGCCGCACCCCCAGCCTGGCCGACTGGCAGAAGATCAGCCGCTCGATGCGCGGCCAGATCGACAAGAAGATCGCCCTGCTCACCCTGACTCGCCGCAAGCTGGATGAATGCATCGGCTGTGGCTGCCTCAGCCTGCAGAGGTGCCAGCTCTACAACCGCGATGACCGGGCGGGGAACGGCGGAACAGGGCCAAGGTTTGTGCTGGATTGAGTAGTTCCGGGTGAAGAGTCATTCCGACTTGGAAAACTGTTCCCTCAGTTCAGCGGGCATGATCTGCGCAGCGGGTGAGGCTACTGCTTGGCGACACCATGCCACAGCCTGTTTCAGACCCCTGTTGTCGATCCGATAACGCTTCCCGAGTTTAACACCTTCTTCCCGGTGAGCGAGCGGGTCCGGCTGCTTCAGGCTCCAGGCAAGGCTGCGGGCATCGACCATTTGCTCGTAATATCCTGCCAGCGGACGGAATGCTTCGGATTCATGGCGGCGGACCGAGACGGTTCCGTGCCAAGTGAGAATGATCTCGCCTTGCTCGTTCGGAACATAGGGGAAATTGGAGAATGAACGGCCTGGCGAGCCGATGTTGCGAAGTTCAAATCGATCTTGATCGATATAGAGCCAGAGTTGGTCGCCAAGGTAGGCACCATGCTCACGATGACCATTTGTGACACGGTCCGTCAGGAACTGGCTGTGAAGAACGCTGATCCTGCCGTTACGCTCAACAACGAACTCGAGGTCTTGGTTGTCACCTCGGCAAACGATATTTTCAATTTGAGGTCGCCCCCTGTCAGCAGACCATAACGTCGCGGCTTCAAGTGCGAAACCTTCGATCGTGCTGCTTGCAAAAGCGAATTCGCCGCGCGCATTTCCATGCGCTGAATTGCCGAATAGCAACGGGAAAGAGACCGCCGCGCAAATTGCGGTTCTGCGACCAGCTCTCATCACTCCGCCGCCAGCAATTCTTCCGCGCCTTCGAGATCGACGCTTACCAGCCGCGACACCCCGCGTTCGACCATCGTCACGCCGAACAGGCGGTGCATCCGGCTCATGGTCACTGCGTTGTGGGTGACGATCAGGTAGCGGGTTTCGGTTTCGCCGACCATCGCGTCGAGCAGGTCGCAGAAGCGTTCGATGTTGGCGTCGTCCAGCGGCGCGTCGACTTCGTCGAGAACGCAGATCGGGGCGGGGTTGGTGAGGAACAGGGCGAAGATCAGCGCCACCGCGGTCAGCGCCTGCTCGCCGCCTGACAGCAGGGTGAGCGATTGCAGCCGCTTGCCCGGCGGCTGGGCGTAGATCTCCAGCCCCGCCTCAAGCGGATCGTCGCTGTCGACCAATGCAAGGTGCGCCTGCCCGCCTTCGAACAGGCGGGTGAACAGGCGGCGGAAATGGGTGTCGACCGCCTCGAAGGCGGCGCGCAGGCGCTCACGCCCTTCGCGGTTCAGGTTGCCGATCGAGCCGCGCAGGCGATGCACCGCCTCGGTCAGTTCGCCCTGCTCGGCAAGGCTTGCGCCGTGGCGCTCCTCGGCGGCGGAGAGTTCGTCGGCGGCGACGAGGTTGACCGGACCAAGCCGTTCGCGGTCGGCAACCAGCTTGTCATGCTCGGCGCTTTCCTCGCCCGCCGGGCCGACGCCGGTGCTGTCAAAGGCGAAACGTTCGGGCAGCAGGGGCGGCGGGCATTGGAAGCGTTCGCCCGAGATCCCGGCCATTTCCTGACGGCGCGCTTCCTCGTTCTCGGCGCGGGCGGCGGCTCCGGCGCGGGCTTCGCGCGCACTGGCGAGGGCTTCGTTGGCCAGGCTGAACTGGCCTTCGATCCGCCGCGCAGCCTCGCTCGCTTCACTCACCCTGGCTTCGGCGGCGGCCAGTTCGGCGCCGATCCGGGTGCGGACGGCATCGCCTTCCTCGATCTCGCGCATCAAGCCAGCGGGCTTGGCGGCGATCACCGCGCGTTCTTCCTCCAGCTCTTCAAAGCGGCGGGCCATCTGCGCCATGCGGGTCGCGGCGTCGCCCGCGCGGGCGGCCCACGATTTGATGTCGGAGCGCAGGGTGTTGGTCCGCTCGCGCGCGACGGCAAGGCCCTGATCATGCGCGGCCAATGCGGCGGTCGCCCCTTGCAGGCCCTGCCGCGCGCCATCATGGCGGGTGCGGGCGGCGGCGAGCTGGGCACGGCCCGCCTCGGGATCGGGCAGGGCGGCACGGCGTTCCTGCGCGGTTGTCTTCTCGGCTTCGGCAGCGCGGACCTGCTCGGCAAGATCGGTCGCGGCGGCGGCCAGTTCGGCGCGGCGTGCTTCCAGCCGGGCCTTGGCCGCCTCAGCCTGATCGACCCCGCGCAGCGCCGCGCGCTCGGCCTCGCTCGCCTGCGCGACGGCGCGCTCGCTGGCGATCAGCGCAGTTTGCAGGTCCGACAATTCGGCCTGCATCTGCCCCGCGACCTGTTCGGCCTCGGCAACGACGCTGCGCCGCGCGGGCAGTTCGCCTTCGAGCGCCGCCAGCCGGTTCTCTGCCTCGAGTCGCGCGGCCTCTGCCGCGCCTTCGCCGCGCGCGACGAAGCCGTCCCAGCGGCGGATGCGCCCGCCCCTGGTCACCAGCCATTCGCCCGGCGCGAGCGCGCGGCCATCGTCGGCTTCGGCGACGTGGACCAGCGCCAGCCGGGCTGCGAGTTCGGGCGGGCATTGGGTGACGTGGGCGGCAAGGCTTTCGGCCACGGCGCGGGGCGCGTCAGCCCCGGTCCAGAAACGCCCGTCCTCGTCCGCAGGCGCTGGCGCGATCGGTGCCTTGGCATCGCGGCCCAGCACGGCGGCAAGCGCGCGTTCATAGCCCGGCGCGGCGCGCACCCGGTCAAGCGCGGCGGGGCCATGCTTGCCCGCGCCTTGTTTCGCCCGGGCTTGCCGATCACGGTCGAGCGCCTGCCATTCGCGCTCGATCCCGGCGAGGTCGGCCCGGGCTGCGGCGAGCGTCGAACCGGCGGCGTCGCGCGCGGCTTGCAATTCGGCCTTGCGCGTTTGCCCGGTTTCGAGCGCGGTGCGTGACGTGGCCAGCGCCTGCGCAGCGGCAACGCGCGCCGCCTCTGCCTGTGCCAGCGCCGTATCGGGATCGCCTTCGCGGGCGAGGGCATCGCGCAAATCTTGCTGGCGCTTCGCCTCTCCTTCAAGCCGGGTCAGGCGTTGCTGCGCAGCGGCAAGTTCGGCCTCGGCAACGCGCCATTCGGCTTCGACCCCGGCCTGCTCGGCGGTGGCATTGGCCAGCGCCAGTTCGGCCTGGCGCAGGTTGCGGTCGGCATCGTCGAGCGCGGCGGCGACCAGCGGGCGGCGCTTCTCGTCCAGTGCCAGAGCTTCCTCGCCATCGGCAAGTTCGCGTTCGATCCGCGCCTGAGCCTCGGCGGCGTCACGGGTCAGCCGGTCGGCATCGCCGCGATCTTCCTCAAGCCGTGATCGCTGGCGCTCCAGATCCTTGAGCCGTTGCTCCACCGCTTCAAGCTGGCTGGTCAGCTGGGCCATGCGGTGTCCGTGCGCCGTCGCGTCGTCACGGCGGTCGGCCAGTTCGTCGCGCGCTTCGGCGAGGGCTTCGGCGCTGCCGTGCTGGGCATCCTGCGCGGCCTTCATCGCGGCCTGTGCGGCGCTGACCCGCGCTTCGGCGGTCTGGGCTTCGCCTCGTGCAGCCTCGGCCGCGGCGGCGGCATCGCGCCAGCGGGCGAAGACCAGTCGTGCCGCGGCCACGCGGATGCGGTCGCTCAAGCCCTTGTAGCGTTCGGCGGCGCGGGCCTGGCGGCGCAGCGTGCCGATCTGCTGGTCAAGCTGGCTCATCAGATCGTCGAGCCGGGCGAGGTTCGCCTCGGTCGCGCGCAGCTTCTGTTCAGCGTCCTTGCGGCGGACGTGGAGTCCGGCGATTCCTGCCGCTTCCTCCAGCATCATTCGGCGTTCGGCGGGCTTGGCCGCGATCACCGCGGCGATCTTGCCCTGGCTGACGAGGGCGGGGGAATGGGCACCGGTGGCCGCGTCGGCAAAGACCAGCGCAACGTCCTTGGCCCGCACATCGCGCCCGTTGACACGATAGGCGCTGCCCGCGCCGCGCTCGATCCGGCGCACGACCTCCATCTCGCTGTCGTTGTCGCCGGTGTCGGCATGAAGCACGACCTCTGCGAAGTCGCGCGGCGGGCGCTGCGCGGTGCCGGCGAAGATCACGTCCTCCATCCCGCCGCCGCGCATCGACTTGGCCGAGCTTTCGCCCATGACCCAGCGGATTGCTTCGAGCAGGTTGGACTTGCCGCAGCCGTTGGGGCCGACCACCCCGGTCAGCCCGGGCTCGATGCGCAACTCCGCCGGCTCGACAAAGCTCTTGAAGCCAGAGAGCTTGAGCCGCTTGATGCGCATCGGACCGATCTTTCCCCTTTCGCGTCCGGCTTACCGCGCCCCGGCCTTTTCAAGCAGCGGCTTCAGTTCTTCCCAGGTGTTCGGATCGACCTTGCTGCCGTTGACCAGGAATGTCGGGGTGCCCTGTATATCGAATTGGTCGGCCTGCTTGGTGACCTGCGCGGCCATCGCCTCGGCCTTGGGCAGATCGGACAGGCAGGCATTGGCCTGATCCTTGGTCAGCCCGCGCGCCACGGCAAAATCGGTAAGGCCAGTCAGCGTGCCGATCGCCGGGCCGCGCTTGGCCGGTTCCTGGTTGAAGGCGGCGTCCTGCGCCTGCTTGCCCGCGCCCTGCGCCTTGTCGAAGAACGATTTCTGATTGGCGAAGATCTGGTCGGTCAGCGTGAAGAACTGTTCGGGCTTTCCGCAATGGGTCAACTGGGTCGCCGTCAGGTCGATCGCGTCGCGGATGAAATTGCGGAACTCGAAGCTGACCCGGCCGCTGGCGATGAAGGTGTCGCGCAGGTCTGCCGCTGACTTGGCCGCAAAGTCGGCACAGTGCGGGCAGGTCAGCGAACCATACTCGACCAGTTTGATCGGTGCATCGGGGTTGCCCATGCGATAGCCGCCTTCGGGCGTGATCGAAACGACATCGGCCCAGGCCTTGCCCGTTGGCGGGGCGACCTTGGCGATCGGTGCAGCGGCGGGTGCTGTGGCATTGCCCGCGTCCTTCTTGCAGGCGGACAGCCCCAGTGCGAGCGGCGCAAGTGCGACAGCGAAGGCGAGGCGACGGAAAGCGGTGGCGGTCATCTGGCGTCCTGCTCTGCTGGATCGGTGTATCCGGTCAAGGCTAGACCACCGCACCTGTCCAATGAAAGCGCGGCGTCCGACGAGTGCCGGGATAGTCCACAGGATTCGGCGCGATCCAGCCGGTTATCAACCGGATCGCAGCGAGTCAGCGCGCGCCGAGCTTTTCAAGCTGCGGCTTGAGCATTTCCCAGGTGTTGAAATCGACCTTTGCGCCGTTGACGTAGAAGGTGGGTGTGCCTTCGATCTTGTAGGTCGCGGCATAGTCGCTGGCCTGCTTGACCAGCTTTTCCGCCTTGGCCGTATCAGCAAGGCACATCGCCGCCTGATCGCGTGCGATGCCGCGCGCGGCAAAGAACTGGTCCATGCCGGTAAGCTGCGCCATCGCCGCGGCCTGCTTTTCGCGCGGCAACTGGTTGACCGCGCTGAACTTGGCGTCGCCCGCCGCTTTTATGTTCTCGAACATGGTCTTCTGCCATGCCCAGAACTGATCCGACAGCGGCAGCACCGTCTCAGGTGCGCCGCAGGTGGCGAGCAGATCAGCCGGAACGTCCAGCGCATTGTTCAGGATGAAGCGCAGCTCATAGCTGACCCTACCCGAGGCAACGAAGTTGTCGCGCATCTCGGCGCTCGATTTCTCGGAGAACTCGGCACAGTGCGAGCAGGACAGGGCGCCAAACTCGATCACCTTGATCGGAGCCTGGGGGTTGCCCATCTGGTAGCCGCCCTCGGGCGTGACAGTCACCACGTCGGCCCAGACCTTGCCTGCGGGCGGGGCGATCTTGGCGATCGGCGCGCCGCTGGGCGCATTGGCGGTGCCTGCGTCCTTCTTGCAAGCGGCAAGCCCGAGCGCGAGCGGGATGATTCCGGCGGAAAGGATCAGGCGGCGCAGGGTCGAAGTGGTCAAGGCAGGTTTCCCGATGATGTGGCGGAGACTGGCGCCTTATTTGCCCAGGCGCGCGGGCAGGTCAATCACAGCTCGGCGTCGATCTGCGGCTTGAGCACGGACCATTCGTTGGTGCCTGACAGAAGCGTACCGTTGATCGCGAAGCTGGGCGTCCCTGTCACACCAAGGTCGCTGGCGGCCTGGGCCTGCCTGGCGAGCCGGTCGGCCATGGCCTTGTCGGCAAGGCAGCGGTCGACCGTGGTGCGATCATAACCGCGCGTCGCCATGATCTCGTAGAAGTGGAAATCGCTGGCGATGGCGCGATTGCGTGCGCCCAGATCGCCAGTGCTCCAGCGCGCGCGCTGCGCCTCGGTGGTGCTGACCAGCGGCTTGATCCAGGTGTCCTGGCTGCGCATGAATACGGTGTGGTTGAGGAAGAACTTGTCCTTGCTGCCGCAGTTGGTCAGCATCGCCACGGTCAGGTCGATCGGATCGCGCAGCACGTGCCGTACCTCGATTGAAACCTTGCCGGGCCGGACATAGGCCAGCCGCAGCGGACCATCGGCCTCGCGCTCGAAGTGGGAGCAATGCGGGCAGGTATAGCTGACGAACTCGGTCAGCTTGAGCTTGGCGGCGGGGTTGCCCAGCACGTGGCTGCCCGCCGGAGTCACCGCGACCGTGACGTTCCAGTTGGCCGCCGGGGCACCTGCGGCGATCGACAGAGCGGCAGCGACGGTCAGGGTCAGGATCTTGCTGAGACGGTTCACTCTGGCTTGTCCTCTTCGGGCGCGCCCAGGTTGCGGGCGAGCGATTCGAGCACCGCGCGCAGTTCCGGGTCGCCGATGTCGCGCAGGCTTTCGCCCAGCTCGATCGGGATCGGCCGCAGCGACGGCGGCGCGGTGGGGGCTTCCTTCGCCTTGGGCGGATTAACCGGGCCTTGCCGCAGCTTGACCCGCGACACCGCCTGATAACCGAAGAAACGGTTCACCCGCTCGATGATCTCGGGGATCACGTGGGTGATGATCGGGGCATGGGCCGGCACGACGACCAGTTGCAGGATGCCGTCGCGCTTCTCGCCGGGGGCGAAGCGGATCGATTCGGGGGCGCAAACCCGGGCGTGGCGTTCGCCGACGATCTCGGGCCAGCGGGTCACCACGCTCGACTGGATGAAGCCGAATTTGCGGAATGCGGTGCGGCCCACTTCGGGCATCAGTTCGGCGATCGGGCGCACACCCATGCCGCGCGGCCGTTCATAACGGCGCGACGGCGTTCCCGGCTTGTTGCGATCCCGTTCCATTGCTGGCGCGGCAATGCCATAGCGCGGGGATGGACGCCAGCGCCGAGACTATCCGATCCGCACTTCTCGACTGGTATGATTGCCATGCCCGCAGCTTGCCTTGGCGCAGCCCGCCCGGCACGCCGCCGCCCGAACCTTATCGGGTGTGGCTGTCAGAGGTGATGCTGCAGCAGACGACCACCACCGCAGTTGTGCCTTACTACGCGAAGTTCCTGGCGACGTGGCCAACCGTCGAGGCGCTGGCCGCGGCCGAAGATGGCGAGGTCATGACCGCCTGGGCGGGGCTCGGCTACTACGCCCGGGCCCGCAACCTGCTGGCCTGCGCGCGAGCAGTGGCGGCGCGGGGCGGGATCTTTCCCGCGACCGAGTTGGAACTGCGCGAACTACCCGGGCTTGGCGCCTACACCGCAGCGGCGGTTGCGGCGATCGCCTTCGATGAACCGGCGACGGTCATTGATGCCAATGTCGAGCGGGTCATTGCCCGGCTCCATGCGATCGACGAGCCGCTGCCCGGCGCGCGCAAGACGATCCGCGCCCGCGCCGAGGAACTCAGCCCCGACAAGCGACCGGGCGACTTTGCCCAGGCGATGATGGATCTTGGCGCGACCATCTGCACCGCGCGCAACCCACGCTGTCTTCTGTGTCCGCTGGGTCAGTCCTGCGCCGGACACCGGGTGGGGGCGGAATGTTTTCCGGTCAAGGCGCCCAGGCAGGCCAAGCCGCAGCGCAAGGGACGAGCCTTCTGGATCGTGCGGGACGAGGCAGTCTGGTTGGTCACCCGCCCGAGCAAGGGTATGCTGGGCGGAATGCGGGCGCTGCCCGACGATGGCTGGAACGCGCGCGCGGACGGCGATCGCGTCGCTCCGATCGAGGGAAAATGGCAGGCAGGTGGCATGGTGCGCCACGGCTTCACCCATTTCGATCTCGATTTGCAATTGATGCTGTATTCAGGAAGCGATTGCTCTAGGCTTGATGGAGACGGCGTCTGGTGGCCGCTCGCCCGGATCGAGGATGCGGGACTGCCCACCCTGTTCGCCAAGGCTGCCCGGCTGGCGCTGGCGCAGGCCGCCACGCCGGGAGAATGACGAGTGCCTGAACTGACCCAAGCCGCCGTGTCCCGTCGCACCCTGTTGCAGGCAGGCGCATGGCTCGGCGCCGGGGCGAGCCTGCCGCTGGGCGCCATGCGCGCCTTCGCCGCCGATGCCGACATCGCCGCGCAGTGGCCCGCCGTCACCGCGATGCTCGACAGGTATGTCGGCGCCCATATGCTTGCCGGGATGGCCGCGGCGATCGGCTGGGGGACCAAGGCCCCCGGCTTCATCATGCGCGGCAAGGAAGGGCTCGACGATCCCGACGCGATCGGTCCCGACAGCCTGTTCCGCATCTATTCGATGACCAAGCCGATCACCGGCATGGCGACGATGATCCTGATTGACGAGGGCAAGCTGGGCCTCGATCAGCCGCTCGCGGATATTCTGCCGAAGTTCGCAAAGATGCAGGTCCAGGTCACGCCCGATGGTTCGATCACCGACCTCAGGCCCGCCAAGGGGCCGATCACCATTCGCCACCTGCTGACTCATACCGCCGGGCTGGGCTATTCGATCATCCAGAAGGGGGCGATCAAGGAGGCTTACGAGGACGCCGGACTGGTTCCCGGCCAGGTCACCCGCCTGCCGCTGCCCGGGCTCGACCGGGGCAAGCCGGTGGGCAGCCTGACCCTGTTCGCCGACCGGCTGGCCGAAATGCCGCTGGTTTACGAACCCGGCACCCAATGGTCCTATTCGGTTGCGCTCGACCTGATGGGCCGGGTGATCGAGGTCGCCTCGGGCAAGCCGTTCGACGCGTTCCTGCAGGAACGGATCTTCGGGCCGGTCGGCATGACCTCTACCTGGTTCCAGGTTCCGGCCTCGGAAGAGCATCGGCTCACCGGCAACTATTCCCCGGCGATGGGCGTACTGATCCCGATCGATCCGGCCCGCAGCTCGGTCTATCTCGGCAAGCCGGCCTTTCCCTTTGGCGGGGCGGGGCTGGTATCGAGCCCGCGCGACTACGATCGTTTCCTCGATATGCTGGCCGGATACGGCACGATCGATGGCAAGCGGGTGATGAGCGAAAAGGCAGTGCGGCTCGGTACCTCGAACCTGCTACCCGAAGGGGCGAAGACCGCCGGGACGATGATCGACGGTGCGGGGTTCGGCGCGGGCGGACGCGTCGGCCTGACCGGCGATGCCGGAACCTATGGCTGGGGCGGCGCGGCGGGGACCGTAGCCTTCGTCAACCTCAAGTACGCGCTGCGCGCCTCGCTGTTCACGCAATATATGCCGTCCGACGCCTATCCGATCCACACCGAGTTTCCAAAGGCGGTCCAGGCTGATCTTGCGACGATGCGCGGCAGGGGAGCCGCGTGATGGACATCGCCTTTGCTGGATCGCACCTTGACCGCGCCGATCACGTCCGCTCCGATTCCGAACGGCTGGCCAGCCTGATGGACTGGCGCGCGCGGGTGCTGCTGCTCGATGGGCTTGATCCGATCATCACCCCCGAAAACACGCTGGGTTGGGGCAGCCTTGCCGACACGCGCAAGGACAGCGAGTTGGTATTTCTCGGCCTTGCCGATGGCCGCGCCCACCTTGCCGAGGTGTCGCCCGACCTGATCGGATCGGTCGCCCCGGCCAACCCGCGGCTGTGGGCGGCGATGGCCAGCCTGCCTCTGGAGGAACTGGCGACTTATGGCGCGGCGCGCAGCCTGGTCGATTGGCACGCCAGACACCGCTATTGCGCGCGCTGCGGCAACCCCACCGTGCTG
>JAFEEP010000548.1 GCA_018241045.1 Pseudomonadota bacterium
TGGGTGCCAGCCTCCACGCACGCTTAGCGTGCTTTATTTTCCGTTTTCTGAGACGACCCCTACTACACCTTCAACGACTCCGACCTGTCGCTGATCCGCCAGCGGCGCGGCGACGCCAACCGCCTGGGCTTCGCGGTGCAGCTCAGCCTGCTGCGATATCCAGGCTATGCGCTGGGCAGCGACAGCGAGTTGCCCGAGCCGGTCATCCAGTGGGTGGCCAAGCAAGTTCAGGTCGACCCAACGAGTTGGGCGAAATACGGCGAACGCGACGTGACTCGCCGCGAGCACGCCCAGGAACTGCGCACCTACCTACAACTGGCCCCGTTCGGCCTGTCCGACTTCCGCGCCCTGGTGCGCGAGCTGACCGAGTTGGCCCAGCAGACCGACAAGGGGTTGCTGCTGGCCGGCCAGGCGCTGGAGAGTCTGCGGCAGAAGCGGCGCATCCTGCCGGCGCTGAGCGTGATTGACCGGGCCTGCTCGGAAGCCATTGCGCGGGCCAATCGCCGGGTCTACCGCGCCCTGGTCGAACCACTCACGGACTCGCATCGGGCCAAGCTGGACGAGCTGTTGAAGCTCAAGGCCGGCAGCAGCATCACCTGGTTGACCTGGTTGCGGCAGGCCCCACTAAAACCGAACTCCCGGCACATGCTCGAACACATCGAGCGGCTGAAGACATTTCAGCTGGTGGATTTGCCCGAAGCTCTGGGCCGGCACATCCACCAGAACCGCCTGCTCAAGCTGGCCCGCGAGGGTGGGCAGATGACGCCCAAAGACCTCGGTAAGTTCGAGCCGCAGCGCCGCTACGCGACCCTGGCCGCCGTGGTGCTGGAGAGCACCGCGACCGTGATCGATGAGCTGGTCGATCTGCATGACCGCATCCTGGTCAAGCTGTTCAGCGGCGCGAAGCACAAGCATCAGCAGCAGTTCCAGAAGCAGGGCAAGGCGATCAACGACAAGGTGCGCCTGTACTCCAGGATCGGCCAGGCGCTGCTGGAAGCGAAGGAAAGCGGCAGCGACCCCTATGCCGCCATCGAGGCGGTGATTCCCTGGGACGAGTTCACCGAGAGCGTCAGCGAGGCCGAGCTGCTGGCCCGGCCGGAGGGCTTCGACCATCTGCACCTGGTTGGCGAGAACTTCGCCACCCTGCGCCGCTATACGCCGGCCTTGTTGGAGGTGCTGGAACTGCGCGCCGCCCCGGCTGCGCAAGGCGTGCTGGCGGCCGTGCAGACCCTGCGCGAGATGAACGCCGACAACCTGCGCAAGGTGCCGGCCGATGCGCCCACCGCCTTCATCAAGCCGCGCTGGAGGCCGCTAGTGATAACCCCGGAAGGCCTCGACCGGCGCTTCTACGAAATCTGCGCCCTGTCAGAGCTGAAGAACGCCCTGCGCTCCGGCGACATCTGGGTCAAGGGCTCGCGGCAGTTCCGCGACTTCGACGACTACCTGCTGCCGGCCGAGAAGTTCGCCGCACTCAAGCGCGAGCAGGCCCTGCCCCTGGCGATCAACCCGAACAGCGACCAGTACCTGGAAGAGCGTTTGCAGCTGCTGGACGAGCAGTTGGCCACCGTCACCCGCCTGGCCAAGGACAACGAGCTGCCCGATGCCATCCTCACCGAGTCAGGGCTGAAAATCACCCCGCTGGATGCGGCGGTGCCGGATCGGGCGCAGGCGCTGATCGACCAAACCAGCCAGTTACTGCCGCGCATCAAGATCACCGAACTGCTGATGGACGTGGACGACTGGACGGGCTTCAGCCGCCACTTCACCCACTTGAAGGACAGGGCCGAGGCCAAAGACAGGACGTTGCTGCTGTCCGCAATCCTCGGTGATGCGATCAACCTCGGGCTGACCAAGATGGCCGAGTCGAGCCCCGGCCTGACCTACGCCAAGCTGTCCTGGCTGCAAGCCTGGCACATCCGCGATGAAACCTATTCGGCGGCCTTGGCCGAGCTGGTCAATCACCAGTACCGCCATGCCTTCGCTGCCCATTGGGGCGACGGCACCACCTCATCCTCCGATGGCCAGCGCTTCCGCGCTGGCGGCCGGGGTGAGAGCACCGGGCACGTCAACCCGAAGTACGGCAGCGAGCCAGGACGGCTGTTCTACACCCACATCTCCGACCAATACGCGCCGTTCAGCACACGCGTGGTGAATGTCGGCGTCCGAGATTCCACCTATGTGCTCGACGGCCTGCTGTATCACGAGTCCGACCTGCGGATCGAGGAGCACTACACCGACACGGCCGGTTTCACCGATCACGTCTTCGCCCTGATGCGCCTGCTGGGCTTCCGCTTCGCGCCACGCATCCGCGACCTCGGCGAAACCAAACTGTACGTGCCGCAGGGCGTGCAGGCCTACCCGACGCTGCGCCCGCTGATCGGTGGCACCCTGAACATCAAGCACGTGCGCGCTCATTGGGACGACATCCTGCGCCTGGCCAGCTCGATCAAGCAGGGCACCGTTACCGCCTCGCTGATGCTGCGCAAGCTCGGCAGCTATCCGCGTCAGAACGGCCTGGCTGTCGCCCTGCGCGAACTGGGCCGGATCGAACGCACGCTGTTCATCCTGGACTGGCTGCAAAGTGTTGAACTGCGCCGCCGCGTGCATGCCGGCCTGAACAAAGGTGAGGCGCGCAACTCGCTGGCCAGGGCGGTGTTCTTCAACCGCCTTGGGGAAATCAGGGATCGGAGCTTCGAGCAGCAGCGCTACCGGGCCAGCGGCCTCAACCTGGTGACGGCGGCTATCGTGCTGTGGAACACGGTGTACCTGGAGCGCGCCACCCAGGGGTTGGTCGAGGCCGGCAAGCCGGTGGACGGCGAGCTGCTGCAATTCCTGTCGCCGCTGGGCTGGGAGCACATCAACCTAACCGGCGATTACGTCTGGCGGCAGAGCCGCAGACTGGAAGACGGGAAGTTTCGGCCCCTACGGATGCCCGGAAAACCTTAGCGTACGATTTTTTCCGAATTCTGCGGGCTCCCCTATCCCATAGGCTCCAATGAATCGCAGCGGTGATGGCGGCGCAGGTGGGGCGCAGTGCTGGGCCAACGCCGTGGACAGGGAGCCCTGGCTACTGCCTTGGACGAACTGACCATCTGAGGTGACCGCCGTGTGCGTTGCGTGGAACTGCTGCGTGCCGCCCGAATGCACAACGGCCATCGGCTGGATGTGCGTGCTGCCGCAACTCGGGCATTGCATCGACATGCTCAGCCCTCCGAACCTTCGGTGTTGACGGTGCAGGTCAGCGTGGCTTCGCCGCCCTCCATGCCCGCCGACAACACGCCGACCTTGGTCAAACGGCCATAGGTCTTACCGTCCTTACCCAGCTTCAGCGAGGCGGACTTCGCAAGTTGCTGGACCGTGATGCCGGGCAAGTAGCTGCGGTAGGTTTGCTCACCCCCGTCACGTGACACCGCTACCTTGCGGACGCGGACCCCATAGACGTTGATGGGCTCGGCGAGCGTGACCGGCGTGACGCCTTGATCTGGATTCCACCCCGACAGCTTGAGCATGGACTCAGCCAATTCAAATCGTGGACCGATGGCCGCGCAGCCCAGCGCCTGTTCGAGTTGCGCCTTGCTCTTGGCGTCCACGGGCTGCGACGCTCCGTTGCTGGAAACAAGAGGCACGGTGGGCTTGATGGGCGCATTGGTGTCATACCCCACCAACCAAATATTGGTCGGTGCGCCCGGCTGCCAGCCTGTGTCGAGCACCAGTTGCTGGACAAACCCCTGGAAGGCGAGCTGTTGCCGCTCGCTGATCGGCTGCCGGTCGGGGATGACCAGCATGGGCGGCTTGGGGCCAACGGTACGGACATTTCCGCTGTGGTCAACCGCCATCTGTTGCATGAAGAGGTGCAAATTGGCGGCATTGTTCGCTGCAAAGCTGACTGACTGACCCCAGCAGACCGAAAAGCCCGGCACTACCTCTGATTTGCTCTTGCTCCACCAAATCGTGGCGGTTGCCGACCAGCAGTCGCTCCGGGACCAGTCCGTCACCGTGACGGCCACACGGGGAAAGTGCGTCTTTGCCGTACCGTCGTAGGGATGCTTGCTGAAGATGCCGGCCAAACGCGTCGTGTGGACGCTTGGCAAGGCGGCACCTTTTTGGCGCTCAAAGTTGTCGGGGGTGGCGGTTTGAGCAGACTGGACCTGGGCGCCCAGTGAGAGCCGCACCTTGGTTGATCCGTCCGGTTGCGCTTGGGTGGTTACGCACCCTGAAAGCGTCTGAATCAGAGCCAGTACGCAGATGGATGTCATCGAGCGCTGGCTGGACGCCTTGCGATGACTGCGTGACGTCACGTAGCCTGTGGTGTGGAGTCGTCGCAAGCCTTCCATGATCTCGTTTCCCTCTCGAATGTTATCTATAGACACGTGTCAATAGTGTACATATTCGGAAGACTCGCTGTCCATGAGACCGAGTCGAAACCAGTCGTTGATCGAAGCCTTGGGGGTGGAGATCAAGGTGCGCCGCTTAGAACTCGGCTTGTCGCAGGAGGACCTGGCTGGGCGCTGTGAGTTGGATCGGCCCTACATCACCTTGATCGAGAGCGGGCGGAAGCAGCCCACCATCAGCGTGCTGCATCGGCTGGCTGGAGCTTTGGAGTGGTCGCTTGCGGAAATGTGTGGCCGCGTCGAGGTGCGCTACCAGGCAATGGCAGCGTGATTGGCACAACCTGACGTGCTGCGATGGGTAGCGTCAGAGCTTGAGCAGCACGGCGTAGGCCCCAATGGCAGCAAGAGATGCTGCGCATGCCACGGTTGCCAAGGTCACCTTGACCTTGTCGAGGATGGGTACTGGTGAGTCATCCTCATCTGATTCAGAGGATGTCGAGAAGGGCAGATACAG
This sequence comes from Pseudomonadota bacterium, assembly GCA_018241045.1. Taxonomy (GTDB): domain Bacteria; phylum Pseudomonadota; class Alphaproteobacteria; order Sphingomonadales; family Sphingomonadaceae; genus Novosphingobium. Next base: position 4,846 of record JAFEEP010000548.1, read on the forward strand.
AAGCCCCCCCCAGCCCAGTGCGGCCAACAGGTGCGTCTTGTATGGCCAGCCCGCGTGAAACATGCCCGCCGTCAGAAGGCAAAGCCCAGCGCAGCAAGCAGCGATGATCGCCCAGGCCCGCAAACGCTCACCCTGTGAGGTGGGCGCTAAAGGTACATCGGCCGTGAGGCGCATCCACATGATGATCGCTCCCGCCATGGCAATGCCTTGTGTCGCGGCAATCACGGCAAGCTGATTCAATGCTCTCTCTCCGGCCAAAAGTAGTCAAAGGTGGATGATGCGCCGGTCGCTCCGACAGCAGCCCCCACGAACATCATGACACCGACCACCCA
>JAFEEP010000549.1 GCA_018241045.1 Pseudomonadota bacterium
CCTGTTTGACCGTGAGACTACCGCCCTTTCGTGACGAGGCAAGGACCGGTCGATGACAAGCAAGCCACTCATAATGACAAGGGTAATTGACATACTCACGACTCGTGTGTAAAGGATCATTGTCATTACGACAAAGGAGCTTTCCATGTCTCGTAAGTCGTCCCCAGCGATGCGCCGTTACCTCAAGCGCGTGTTCGGCTTCATGCTGGCCTATGTCGCGCTCATCTTCGTGGTCGGCTGGACCTTCCGCCATGCCGCCCCCGCTCCCCCGCTCGCCTATCTGGTGGCAATACTCCCCGCGCTGCCGATCATCGGCGTGTTCTGGACGATCTTTCGCCTGCTGGTGGAGGAGACCGACGAATATATGCGTATGCTGTTCGTGCGGCAGAGCCTGTTTGCCACCGCTTTCTGCCTGACCGTGATGACGGTGTGGGAATTTCTCCAGAACTACGATGTGGTCCCTGCTGGAAACGGTGGTTTCGGCGCGGCGTTCTTGTGGTTCATGGGGCTCGGCTTCGGGGCGCTGTGGAACCGGCTGACCCTGGGTGAGGGGGGCTGCCCGTGAACAACCGCCTCAAGGTCCTGCGCGCCGAGCGCAACTGGAGCCAGCAGGATCTTGCCGAACGGCTCGAGGTTTCACGCCAGAGCGTCAACGCGATCGAGACCGGCAAGTACGATCCGTCGCTCCCCCTCGCCTTCCGCATCGCCGATCTGTTCGGCCTTGCCATCGAAGATATCTTCCAGCGCGGCTGACCGCGCCTTTTCGGAGATCAAATCATGTCCAGATCGATTTTTGCCGCTGCGGCGGCCACGACCCTGCTGTGCCTGTCGAACCCGGTCTGCGCCGGAGCCGAAGCCGCACAGGCAACGCAGACCGAACCCGGCCGTTTCACGGTCGAGGTTATCGGCGCCGGCCCTGACGTGATCCTGATCCCCGGCCTGTCCACGCCCCGCGACGTCTGGCGCCCGACTGCCGAGGCGCTGAAGGGGCAGTACCGCGTCCATCTGGTCCAGATTCGCGGCTTCGGCGACGATCCCGGTGCCAACGCCAGCGGGCCGGTACTGGCGCCCTTCGTTGACGAGCTGGCCGACTATGCGGCAAGGCTCAAGCACCCGGCGGTGATCGGTCATTCGCTGGGCGGGCTTGCCGCCATGCAGCTTGCCGAACGTCATCCCGGCGTGGCGGGCAAGGTGATGGTGGTCGATGCCGTGCCGTTCATCGCCACCCTGTTCAATCCCGATGCGACAATCGACACCGCGCGCGTCCAGGCCGGGCGGATGCGCGACATGATGCTCGCCCGGGCGGCGGCCAGCCAGGGCAAGCCTCGTCCCGCACCGCGCGATTGCAGCGCCGTGACGGGCACATTGCCACCTGCCACCGGCGCGATGAGCCTCGACGCGAAGGGTATGTGCCAGATCGGAAACTGGATGCTGGAGGCTTCCTCGCAGGTCGTCGCCCAGGCGATGTTCGACGACATGACCAGCGACGAGCGCCAGGGCATCGCCAGCATTGCCGTGCCATTGACCGTGCTCTACGCGGTCGATGCGCGCGACCCGCGCCATGTCGGCACGGCCGGAACATTCGCCGCGGCCTATGCAGGGGCACCCAAGGCCCGGCTGGTGCCGATCGCCGACAGCGCGCACTTCGTCATGCTCGACCAGTTCGACAAGTGCCTCGACGCGATCCGTACCTTCCTGCGCTGATCCCGACGCGAGGCCGATTGCAGCGTTTCCTATTCGCCGCAAAACTGCCAGGGTCCTGCGTCCCGCCACAGCACCGGTGCGTTTCCGTTTTTCCGCTACCCTGTGAAAGTTGTGAATTTCCACCCGGAGGCCACAGTGTCCGTCGAATTCAATCTGATGCCCGATGGCCGCCGCATCGCCTATCGCTTCGACCCTGGAACGGGCCCGACGCTGGTCTTCCTGCCCGGCTATATGTCGGACATGGCCGGGGGCAAGGCGAGCGCGGTGTTCGACTGGTCGCGGGCCAATGGCCGGGCCTGCCTGCTGCTCGACTATTCGGGCTGCGGGGAGAGTTCGGGGCAATTTGCCGATGGCACGCTCAGCCGCTGGCGCGACGAGGTGCTGGCGCTGATCGCGGCGCGGTGCCGGGGGCCGGTTGTGTTGGTGGGCTCGTCGATGGGCGGGTGGCTGATGCTGCTGGTGGCGCTGGCGATTCCCGCGCAGATCGCCGCTCTGGTCGGGATCGCGGCCGCGCCCGACTTTACCGAATGGGGCACCACTGCGGAGCAGAAGGCCGAGCTTGCGGCGGGGCGCACGGTGTTTGAAGACAACCCCTATGGCCCCGAGCCCACACCAACGTATCCCGGCTTCTGGGCGGATGGCCAGGCGCAGCGGCTGCTCGATGGCCCGATCGCGCTCGATTGCCCGGTGCGGCTGATTCACGGTCAGCGCGATGCCGACGTGCCCTGGGCGCTGTCGCTCCGCCTTGCCGAGCGGCTGCGTTCAGCCGATGTGCAGGTCGCGCTGGTCAAGGACGGCGACCACCGCCTGTCGCGCGATGGCGATATCGCCCTGTTGCTGCGCACCCTCTCCGCGCTGCCCTGATTCCCGGAACTGCCCATGCCCCTGCCTCTCGCCGTGCTGCTTCCCTTCCTTGCCCAGATCGGCCCCAGCGGGACGCAGATGCAGGCACCGCTCGATTTGCCACGGCGCAAGGCGACGGCGAGCAGGCCGGCACCCGTCGTGTCCAGGGCGCGGGTCAGGCGCGACGAATGCTATGCCGAGGTCAAGGTCGATCCCGCCGCCGCACTGGCCACGGCCAATGCGGCGCTGTCGCGCACGGACGCTGCCGACCGCTCGGCGGCGCTGACCTGCAAGGCGATCGCGCTGAGCGGGCTGGAACGCTGGGACGAGGCAGGCGAGGCATTCGCCGTGGCGCGCGATGCGCTGCCCGCCTCCGACTTCGGCGGCCGCGCCGAGATGGAGGCCGGGGCGGCGCTGGCGGCGGAGAGCAAGGGCGCCTTCGCCACCGCGCTGGACCACTTCGCCAGCGCGAAGGACCTGGGCGGCCGGGCGGGCGATACCACTCTCGTCGGGCGCATCGCGCGCGATCGCGCCAATTCGCTGTTCAAGCTTGGCCGCAAGGACGAAGCCGCCGCCTCGCTGGCCGAGGCGCGCAGCGATCTTCCCGGCGATCCGATCACCTTCCTGATCTCGGCGCGGGCGGCGCGGCTCGCGGGCAAGCTGCGCGAGGCCCAGGGCTACATCGAGACGGCCTCTGCTCTGGCTCCGCTCGATCCCGACGTCGGGCTCGAAGCCGGGGTGATCGCAGTGCTGGGTGGGCGCGACGAGGCGGCGCGCAAGAGCTGGCAATCGGTCCTCGTCACCGCGCCCGGCACGGAAGATGCCCGAATCGCCAAGCAGTATCTTGACCAACTGGGTCCAGACGCCGCACCATCGGGGCGGTGATTCCCCTTTCAGTTCTTGACCTTGTTCCCGTCCGCGAAGGCTCCGGCCCGGCCGAAGCCCTGAGCGAGGCCGCACTGCTTGCCCAGGCAGCGGAGGCGGCGGGCTACAAGCGCTTCTGGGTGGCGGAGCATCACGCGATGGACGGCGTCGCGGGCGGGGCGACATCGGTCGTGCTGGCCCACATCGGCCAGGCCACCCGCACGATCCGCATCGGCGCGGGCGGGATCATGTTGCCCAACCACAACCCCTTTGTCATCGCCGAGCAGTTCGGCACGCTCGACGCGCTGTTTCCAGGACGGATCGACCTCGGCCTCGGCCGCGCACCAGGGGCCGATATGCGGATCGCCCAGGCGCTGCGCCGCGATCTGGCCCGCGTGTCGGAGCTGTTTCCGCAGGACGTGGTCGAGCTGCGCGCGCTGCTCAACGGCGAGCCTGACCTGGGCATCCGCGCCACCCCCGGGCTTGGCGCGCAGGTGGAAATGTGGATGCTCGGGTCGAGCCTGTTCGACGCCCAGCTTTCCGCCGCGCTGGGGCTGCCCTATGCCTTCGCCTCGCACTTCGCGCCCGACCTGCTCGACCAGGCGCTTGAGGTCTATCGCCGCCAGTTCCGCCCTTCGCCGGCGCTGGACCACCCGCACGTCATTGTGGCGATGAACGTCATCGCCGCCGACAGTGACGAGGAGGCGACGCTGCTCTGCACCTCGATGGATCAGAGCTTCGTTGCCTTGCGCAGCGGCAATCCGGGCAAGCTCAAACCGCCGATCCCGGGCTATCGCCAGACCCTGCCGCCCAGCGCGCTCGCCATGCTCGAACATATGCGCCAGGTCAGCGCGATCGGCGCGCCCACGACCGTTGCCGATGCCGTGGCCCGGGTGGTCGAGCGGACCCGCGCCGACGAATTGATCGTCTCGGGCGCGACCTTCGACCCCGCCGCGCGTCGCCATTCTCTCTCCTTGACGGCCAAGGCGTTAGGCATGATTCCCTAAGGGCAAACTGGTTGCAGTCGTGACCACTTGCTCCTACAATGCGCAAAATTGCTGCATGAGACAGCAATATTCTAATAAGCAGGATGGGATGGCTCGGGCCATCTGAGGAGCGCGACGCATGAGTTCGAAGACCGCCCGCAGCGGCGCCAAGGTCGGCCTTGCCAAGGCCATGGCCACGCGCCTTTCCGCCGCCATGCTGCCGGGCGATCCGCCCTTCACCGGGGACGGACTCGAACGCGCCGCCGATTTCGTGCTGACCGCGGCGAATAGCCGCAAGGGCAGCGAACCGGTGATCGCGCTCGAATCCGTGTCGGGCAGCCCGACCGAACGCTTCATGCGGATCGCCGTGATCAACGACGATATGCCTTTCCTGGTCGATTCGGTCGCCGCTGCGGTCGACGCCCATGGCCTGGCCATCGACCGGCTGATTCACCCGGTCCTTGCCGTGCGCCGCGACGAGGCGGGCATCCTGACCGAAATCATCGAGGGCGACGCTGCCGGTGAAAAGCGCGAATCGATGATCTACATGGAGGTCCAGCGCGGCGATGCCCGGTTGCGTCGCAAGATCGAACAGGCCCTCGCCGCGACGCTGACCGATGTGCGCACCGCCGTCGGCGACTGGATCAAGCTCCAGCACGCCATGGCCGCCGATGCCGATGCCTGCTCCGACAGCGAGGGCGCCGCCCTGCTCCGCTGGTTCAAGGACGGGATGCTGACTCAGCTTGGCCACGTCACCCGCCACCGCGACGGTAGCCAGAGCGACGCGCTGGGCATCTGCCGCAAGAGCGCCAAGGCGCTGCTGGGGCCGATGTCCTATGACCGCGCCTTCGCCTGGTTCGACAACGCGCAAAAGGGCGCGCACGTGCCACTGGTGGTCAAGTCGAACGTCTATAGCCTGGTCCACCGTCACACCCCGCTGGACCTGTTCATCCTGCCGGTGATCGAGAAGGGCCGGGTCACCGCGCTGTCGGTCCACGCCGGGATCTGGACCAGCGCCGCGCTGGCCGCGCCGCCGATGCAGGTGCCGCGGCTGCGCTCGCAGCTTGCCGACCTGGCACAGCGCTTCGGCTTTTCGGCGCAGGGCCATGCCGGCAAGGCTCTAGTCCATGCCCTTACCGCGCTGCCCCACGATCTGCTGATCAGCTTCACCGACGCTGATATCGAGCGCATCGCCACCACGGCGATGAGCCTGACCGACCGCCCCCGGCCCAAGCTCTCGCTGGTCCCCGCGCCACTGATGCGCCACCTGTTCGCTTTCGTCTGGTTGCCGCGCGACACCATGTCGACCCAGACCCGGTTGCGCATCCAGGCCCAGTTGGTCGAGGCTTGCGATGCCCCGGTGCTCGACTGGAGCACCGAGATCGAAGGCAACCTGGCGTTGCTGCGCTTCGTCCTCGACTTGCCTGCCGTCGCGCATATCCCCGATGAGTCGGTGCTTGACGCCGAATTGCAGGCCATGCTGCGCGGCTGGGCCGAAGCGGTCGAAAGCGAAATCGCCGCGCGCGAGGAACCGAGCCGCGCCGCCGCCATCGCACTGCGCCACGCCGAGGCGTTCCCGCTGGCTTACCGCAGCGAATACGGCCCGGCCGAGGCCGCGCTGGACATCGCCCGCTTGCGCCGCGTCGCCGCCGAGGGCGAGGATGGCCCCCACCGCGCCGCGCGGCTGCACGTCATGGCCGGGGATGGCCCTGGCATCCTGCGGATGAAGCTGTACCAGCGCCACGGCGCGCTGGCGCTATCCGATGTTGTTCCGGCGCTCGAAAACTTCGGCTTCCGGGTGATCGAGGACGTCCCGACCGAGCTGGACGAAGGACGGCTGGGCGCGATCCACGATTTCGTCCTCGGCCTGCCCGGCGGGCTTGATCCCACGGTGCTGCTGTGCCGCTCCGAAGCGATCGAGAACGCGGTGGCCGACGTGCTCAACGGCGCGGCGGAGGACGATCCGTTCAACCGCCTGATCACCACCGTCGCGCTTCACGCGCACGAGGCCAACTGGCTGCGCGCCTGGTATCGCTATTTGCGCCAGGCCGGGGTCAACTTCTCGATCGCCACGGTGGTCGATGCGCTGCATCACGCGCCCGTGGTGACCAAGGGGCTGGTCGAACTGTTCGTCGCGCGGCACGATCCCGCTTACCGGGGCGACCGGGCCAAGGGCGAGGCCCATGCCCAGGCGACGATCCGCGACGGGCTGGCCCAGGTTTCGGCGATCAACGACGATCGCCTGCTCCGCCAGTACCGTTCGGTGGTGGAAGCCATGCTGCGGACCAATGCCTTTGCCCCGGCGGCGGGCGAGGCGCTGGCCTTCAAGCTCGATTCGGCACTGATCCCGGGCCTGCCCAAGCCGCTGCCGTGGCGCGAGATCTTCGTCTATTCGCGCCGGGTCGAGGGGATTCACCTGCGCTCCGGCCCGGTCGCGCGCGGGGGGCTGCGCTGGTCCGACCGGCGCGACGACTTCCGCACGGAAATCCTCGGCCTGATGAAGGCGCAGCGGGTCAAGAACGCGGTGATCGTCCCCACCGGAGCCAAGGGCGGGTTCTATCCCAAGCAGCTTCCCGATCCGCGCAGCGACCGCGACGGCTGGCTGGCCGAGGGCAAGGAAAGCTACAAGGTCTTCATCCGCACCCTGCTGTCGATCACCGACAACATCGTGGGCAACAAGGTGGTCCATCCCAAGGGCGTGGTGATCCGCGACGGCGAAGATCCCTATTTCGTCGTCGCCGCGGACAAGGGCACCGCGACCTTCTCCGATACCGCCAACGCGATTGCCGAGGCCGATGACTTCTGGCTCGACGACGCCTTCGCCAGCGGCGGGTCGAAGGGCTATGACCACAAGGCGATGGGAATCACCGCCAAGGGCGCGTGGCTCTCGGTCCAGCGCCATTTCCTCGAAATGGGCATCGACGTCCAGACCGAGTCGGTCCGGGTTGCCGGGTGTGGCGATATGTCCGGCGACGTGTTCGGCAACGGGATGTTGCTGTCGAAAGCGATCAAGCTGGTCGCCGCCTTCGATCACCGCCACATCTTCCTCGATCCCGATCCCGATCCGGCCAAGAGCTGGAAGGAACGCGCGCGGATGTTCGCGCTGCCGCGGTCGAGCTGGGACGATTACAACAAGAAGCTGATCTCCAACGGCGGCGGAGTGTTCTCCCGCGCGCTCAAGGAAATCCCGCTGTCGCCGGAGATCCAGGCCCTGCTCGGCCTGAACCAGGCAAGCATCGACCCCGACAGCCTGATCACCGCGATCCTCAAGGCCGAGGTCGACCTGCTGTGGTTCGGCGGGATCGGCACCTATGTGAAGGCGGCGAGCGAAAACAACGTCCAGGTCGGCGATCCAGCCAACGATCCGGTGCGGATCAACGGCGAGGACCTGCGCACCCGGGTAATCGGCGAGGGCGCCAACCTGGGTTGCACCCAGGCGGGGCGGATCGAGTTCGCGCTGGCGGGCGGGCGGATCAACACCGACTTCATCGACAATTCCGCCGGGGTCGACTGTTCGGACAACGAGGTCAACATCAAGATCGCGCTGGCAAGCGCCAAGCGCGCCGGTCGGTTGAGCGAGGCGGGACGGGTCAGGCTGCTCGTCTCGATGACCGACGAGGTTGCCGAGATCGTGCTCGAGGACAACCGGCTTCAGGCGCTGGCGCTGTCGATCGCCCAGGCGGGCGGCGCGGCGGCGATGGGCTCGCACTTGCGGCTGGTCGAATCGCTTGAATCCGGTGGTCACCTCGATCGCAAGACCGAAGGGCTGGCTGGAAGCGACGTGCTGACGCGCCGGGCGATGGACGGGCAGGGCCTTACCCGGCCAGAACTGGCAGTGCTGCTGTCGAGCGCGAAGCTGGCGCTGCAGGACGCACTCGAGCGTTCCCACGTGGTCGACGACCCCGGCCTGTCGGATGAGGTGATCGACAAGTTCCCCTCGGCCATGCGGGTCAAGTACAAGCGCGACATCCTCCATCACCGCCTGCGCCGCGAGATCATCGCGACCCGGCTGTCGAACCGGCTGGTCAACCGGCTGGGATTGGTCCACCCCTTCGAACTGGCCGAGGAAGAAGGCGCGACCCTGGCCCAGGTCACCGCGGCCTTCGTCGCGGTCGAGCAACTGTTCGGCCTCGACGCGGTGTGGACCGCGATCGAGACCACGCCGATGCCCGAACGCGCGCGCATCCTGCTGTTCGATCGCGCCGCGGCCGCCGCCACCGATCACATGGCGGATATGCTCCGTGCCGGGGGTGGATCGACCGTGCCGTCAAAGCTGGTCGCGACCTTCGCCGCCGGGGTCAAGGCATTGGCCCACGATACCGAGGCGCTGCTGGCCAGCGAAGCGAAGAACCAGTCGGCGCGGATGCGATCGGACCTGGTTCTTGCCGGCGCCCCGGAAGCGATCGCCGCGCAGGTTTCGCTGCTGTTCGATCTCGACGGGGCAATCGGGCTTGCCCGCCTTGCCCGCGACAGCGGCGTTGCCGCCCGCGCGATCACCCAGGCCTTCACTGCGCTCGGCGCCGATCTCGGCCTCGATTGGGCCCAGGTCACCGCCGCGCGAATGAGCCCGTCGGATCCGTGGGAGCGGCTGCTGGTCAATGGCCTGGCACGCGATTTCCAGCAGATGCGGCTCGACTTCCTGCGCCGCGCGATGGGCCGCAAGGGCGATCCGATGGAAGCCGTGGCGCGTTGGACCGAGGCCCAGGCCCCGGCGATACGCCAGTTCCGCACCGTCGTCTCGCGCGCCCAAGCCGCCGTCCCGGTCGGCCCGGCGATGCTGGCACAACTCGCCAGCCAGGCGCGCAACCTTCTGGCGCGGTAGGGAGCTAACCCGACAGCTCTCCCAGTGCCCACGTCGCGGCTTCGGCTACGACCGGATCGGGATCGCCGGTCAGCGCCTTGATCAGTGGCGCCAGAGTGGCGTCACCGCTGTTGCCTGCCGCGTAGAGGCAATTGCGCACGAAGCGGTTGCGTCCGATCCGCTTGACCGGCGAGCCGGAGAACAGGCGGCGGAACCCCGCATCGTCGAGCGCGAGCAGTTCGGCAAGGCGCGGCGCGGTCAGTTCGGCGCGGGGCAGGAAGGCTTTCATCCGGTGCGCGGCATCGGCGAACTTGTTCCATGGGCAGACCGCCAGGCAATCGTCGCAGCCATAGATGCGATTGCCGAGCGCCCGGCGAAACTCACGCGGGATCGCCTCCTTCAACTCGATCGTCAGGTAGGAAATGCAGCGCCGCGCATCGACTACATAGGGCTGGGGGAAGGCCCCGGTCGGGCAGGCTTGCTGACAGGCCATGCATGACCCGCAATGATCGGGTTCGGGCGCATCCGGCGAAAGCTCAAGCGTGGTGTAGATTGACCCCAGAAACAACCACGAGCCATGTTCGCGGCTGACGAGGTTGCTGTGCCGACCCTGCCAGCCCAGCCCCGCCGCCGCGCCCAGCGGCTTTTCCATCACCGGCGCGGTATCGACGAAAACCTTGACTCCGATCTCGCCCAAGCCGCGCCGGGCTGCTTCGGCCACCAGCCAGCGGGCCAGCGCCTTGAGCGCCTTCTTGACCGTGTCGTGGTAATCCTGTCCCTGGGCATAGACCGAGATCCGTCCGCGATCGGGCACGCCCTCCAGCGCGTGCGGATCAAGCGTTGGAGCGTAGCTCATCCCAAGGGCGATCACGCTGCGCGCTTCGGGCCACAGCCCCTCCGGACTGCGGCGGTGGTGCGCGCGGTCGGCCATCCAGGCCATGTCGCCCTGCATCCCCGCGTCGAGCCAGGCTTCGAGCCGCGAGGCGCGCCGCGCGTCTTCCCCCGCCGCGGTCACCCCGCAGGCGACGAAGCCCAGCCGCTGCGCCTCGGCGGCCAGATCGTGCTTGAGCGCTATGGTTGTCGCCTCGTTAACCAAACTTCCTGTTGCTCCTGTTCATTCGCCCTCCATAGTGGGCCGTGATGATGAAGCTAGGGGATGGAGCGGGCGTGAGCAACGCGGGCGGCGCTGCGGCGCGAGGGCTGGCGATCGAGGCGCGTGGACTGGTCAAGCGGTTCGACGGGTTCACTGCGGTCGACGGGGTCGACCTGGCGGTGCCCGAAGGCGCGATCTATGGCGTGCTCGGCCCCAATGGCGCAGGCAAGACCACGACGCTGCGGATGTTGCTGGGGATCATCGATCCCGATGCGGGCCTGCGCCGGGTTCTGGGGCATGAGCGCCCGCAGGAAATGGCCCACACCATCGGCTACCTGCCCGAAGAGCGCGGGCTCTACCCGGCGATGAAGGCCTATGACGCGATTGCCTTCCTTGGCGCGCTGCGCGGCCTGCCGCTGGCCGAGGGGCGCAAGCGCGGCAAGGCGCTGCTCGAGGAACACGGCCTGGGCTATGCCATCGACCGCCAGATCCGGCAGTTGTCCAAGGGCATGGCGCAGCAGGTGCAATTGCTCGGCACCCTGGTCCACGAACCGCGCCTGGTGGTGTTCGACGAGCCGTTCTCCGGTCTCGACGCACTCAACCAGGGCAAGCTCGAGCGGATGATTCGCGGGCTGGCGGCCAAGGGAACCACCGTGATCTTTTCGACCCACGTCATCGCTCATGCCGAGCGGCTGTGCGACGAGGTGGCGATCATCGCCGGGGGCAAGGTGCCCTTCGCCGGGCCCGTTGACGTCGCCCGCGACCGCATCCGCCCGCAGGTCCGGCTCGAGACCCGCGCCAGTGACGGCGCGTGGCGGCGCGCCCTGCCCGCCGATGCCCGGCACGAAGGCGCGTTCTGGTATTTCAGCCTGCCCGACAGCGGGATCGAACCCTTGCTGCGCGCCTTGATCGAGGGCGAGGCGGGGATCCTCTCGCTATCGATCGAGCGCGCCGGACTGCACGACGCCTTCGTCGCCATCGCCGGGGAAGCGGCGGCGCGCGCGCTTGAGGAAAATGTTGCCGAGGAGCAGGGGCGATGACCACCCAGACAAATGGCGGACGCCTCTCCACCCTGTCAGCAGCCTATATCATCGCCCGGCGCGATTTCGTCGCCAGCCTGTTTTCGCGCAGCTTCATCTTCTTCCTGCTCGGTCCGCTGTTCACCCTGCTGGTCGGCGGCCTGGCCGGAGGGATCGGCGCGCGGGTGCAGCAGAACGTGGAAAAGCCCAAGCTGGGCATCGCGATGAGCGAGTTCGATGTGCTGGCCATGACCCGCGCCCGCCACGAGCTGGCCGGACGGCTTGGCAACGCGGTCCCCGAACTGGTCGAGGTACGACGCCTGAAACCGGGCGAGTCCTTCGATCCGGCGGCGGCTTTGGCCGGATCGAAAGACAATCTTGGCGCAATCGTCAGCGGCACGCCCGCAGCTCCCGTGCTGACCGGCCCGGCGGAGCGGATCGAGGCATGGCAGGGCGAAATCGAGCTGATCGCCGCCGAAGCCGTGGGCACCGGACCTGAACACTATCCCACCGTGACGCTGGGCAAGATTGCGGGAACCAGCACCGCCGATACCCGGCAGAGCAGGGTCCTGACCGCGCAGGCCGGGCAGGTGCTGTTGTTCCTCTTGACCATGTTGCTCGCCGGAATGGTCCTGTCCAACCTGGTCGAGGAGAAGGGCAACAAGATCATCGAGGTGCTGGCCGCCGCGATCCCGCTTGACGCGGTGTTTCTGGGCAAGCTGTTCGCCATGCTCGCGCTGTCGTGGGTCGGGCTGTCGGTCTGGGGAGGGATAATCGGGGTGGTCTGGCAGGGTTCGGGACATTCGCTTGCCAACTATCCGGCCCCGGCGGTCGGGTGGCCGATGTTCATTGCCCTGGGGGTGATCTACTTCTCGCTCGCCTATCTGCTGCTCGGCGCACTGTTCCTGACGATCGGCTCGATCGCCTCGACCATCCGCGAGGTGCAGATGCTATCGATGCCGATTTCGCTGCTCCAGATCATCAACTTCTTCTTCGCCAGCTATGCCATCTCCAAGCCTGGCAGCGCGATCGAACTGGCCGCGATGATCGTCCCCTTCAGCTCGCCGCTGACCATGATCGCCCGCGCCGCGCAGGACCCGGCGCTGTGGCCGCAGGCGGTGGTGATCGCCTGGCAGGTGCTCTGCGTGGCACTGCTGGTGCGGATCGGGGCGCGACTGTTCCGCTCGCGCGTGATGCAGAGCGGGCCGGCACGCGGCCCCGGCCGACCCGGTCTGGTGCGACGCTTGCTGACGCAAAAGAACGAGCCGGCGCTGCAAGGCGAGCAATAGACGACGAGCCGTTGCGCCGGATACGGGGCCGCTATTGACTCTCCGGTAAGTTCGGCGAGATAAGTCTCGCCAAGCAACGCATTTATCGAACGCGTGCCGGAGAGGATCGACAATGGCTACCCAAGCGACTGCCCCCGACGAGGCTTTCACCTATCGCACATCGCCCACGGCGAGCGAGGCGTTCGAAGGCTGGTTGAAGGACCATGGGCAGGACCTGCCACGCCACACCGAAAAGTGGGACGTCAGCCGCTCCGACATCTATGTCGAAGATCGCTGGCAGCCGATCTTCGCCGAAATGCGCGCCCAGGCCCCGGTCAACAAGGTCCACGAAAGCCCTTATGGCAGCTTCTGGAACGTCTCGACCGTCAAGACCATCCAGCACGTCGAATCGCTGCCCGAACTGTTCTCGTCATCCTGGGATCGCGGCGGAATCACGATCGGCGATCCGCCGACGGACGTGACCCCCGAACAGATCGAGGAACGCCGCCTGCCGATGTTCATCGCGATGGATCGGCCCGATCACACCGGCCAGCGCCGCACCGTCGCCCCGGCCTTCACCCCCGGCGAAATCGCGCACATGGAAGCCGAAGTGCGCGCCCGGACCGCTGCCACGCTCGACAGCCTGCCCTTCGGCGAACAGTTCGACTGGGTCGACAAGGTTTCGATCGAGCTGACCACCGGGATGCTGGCGATCCTGTTCGGCTTTCCCTGGGCCGACCGCCGCCTGCTGACCTACTGGTCCGACTGGGCGGGCGACGTCGAGATCGGCTTCGCGCGCGAACTCAATGATACCCGCTTCGATATCCTGCGCGAAATGGCGCACTATTTCACGCGGCTGTGGGGGGAGCGGGCGAACGGGCCGCAGACCCGCGACCTGATCTCGATGATGATCCATTCCGACGCGATGAACCAGATGAGCCCGCAGGAGTTCATGGGCAATCTGATCCTGCTGATCGTCGGCGGCAACGACACCACCCGCAATACCATGTCGGGAATCGTTCACGCGCTCGACCAGTTCCCGGACCAGCGCGACCTGTTCGAGAAGGATCCTTCGGTGATCCCCAACGGGGTGCAGGAATGCATCCGTTATGTGACGCCGCTGGCCCATATGCGCCGCACCGCCACCGCCGATGCCGACCTGTTCGGCAATGCGGTCAAGGCCGGGGACAAGCTGATCCTGTGGTACATTTCGGGCAACCGTGACGAGACGGTGTTCGAAAACCCCAACAAGCTGATCCTCGACCGCGAGAACGCGCGGCGCCACGTGGCCTTCGGTTATGGCATCCACCGCTGCGTCGGGGCGCGCCTGGCCGAGCTGCAATTGAAGATCCTGATGGAGGAAATGCACAAGCGCCGGATGCGCGTGCACGTCACCGGCAAGGCCGAACGGGTCCGCGCCAACTTCGTCCACGGCTTCCGCAAGCTGGAAACCACGATCGAGAAGTTCTGAGCCTCAGCGCCCCTTGACCGCGAAGGCCAGCATCCCGCCATCCTTCGGCATCGGCAGGGGGGTCAGCCAGTCGGGCACCTCACCTTTCGAGAGCCGCGCGGCAAAGCCGTGCGGGCTCATCTCGCGATAGACCATGACCTCGTTGGTGTCGGGGGCGAGTACGACGTAGCGCACCCCGTGCCGCGCCAGGATCGTGCGGGCAACCGGCGGGTCGACCATAAATCCGACCATGACATCATGCATCGGCTTCGCGCCGCGATGATGCCCGGTCGCGACCACGCTGTGCGCGGTGTGAAGCAACAGCCAGGGGCCTTCGTCAAGCGGCGCGAAGATCGTCCCTGGGATGAGCTGTCGAAGCGGCGCCGATGATGTCAGCGGATCGCGGCCCGACGACGAATAACGGTCGTTGGCAATTACCCGCACCGCTTTGCCCGGCCGATGCTCCAACGAGGAGTCCGCCAGATAGACCGGAAGCGCAGGCATGATGCAAACCAGCAGCAGCGCGAGGATGCCCAGCTTGCTGGCAAGCCCTGGCGCTGTATCGATCCGGGCGGCCAGCCTGCGCACCAGCCAGGCCAATGGCACGATGGCAAAGGCGACCGCGAAGGCCATCGAACGCTGCACCAGGATGCCAAGCACCAAACTTCCGGCAAGCAGCAGGCCATAGGCGAGCCAGTCATTGCGCGCCTCGCCGGTGCTGGCGCGCCACAGCAGCGCCGTGGCGCAGAGCCCGGCGAAGGGTGGGACGACCCATTGCGCCATGGCCGGAGCATCGAGCCACCACACCGGCAGCCCCTCGAGCACGTTGTCATGCCACATCGTCTTGAGCAGCGGATCGAGCGAGCCGAACGGTCCTGCAAGGCACGCGGGCGCGATCGTGGCCAGGGCAATCCCTGCGGCTGCGCCGCTGAGGCCAAGCCCCAGCACGATGCGCAGTGGCGAGCCCAGCGCGAAGCGCGCGGTAAGTGCGCTGCCCACTGCGGCAAGGACCAGGCTGGCGAGGTAGACCGGCGAAACCGCGTCGCAGTAATTGGTCAGGTCGGGCCCGCGGGTCAGGACGAAACCGGCCAGCGCTGTCAGCGCCAGGGTCACGATGAAGTTGAGGAACCGTTCGCTCTCACCCGGACGGCGCAGCCAGTCGAACGCGAGCACCGCGCCGAACAGCACGGCCACTGGCAGCAGTTCCAGGCTGATCGTCATCCCCAGGGCCAGCGCCGCCCCCGCGATGCGTCCGCCGCGCCGGGCATCGGGATCGGTCATGCCAAGCAAGGCGCCGATCGCGGCGACGATCTGCCAGCCGTGGTGATCGACCCGGGTGGGCAGGATCTGCGTCACGATCGGGAACGATGTCCCGGCAAGCAGCGCCGCGTAGCCAGTCAGCCGATCGTCAAACAGGCGCCGCGCCAGCATCGCCAGCAGCAGCAGGATCACACCGAAGGTAGCTAGCGGGACAATGACGCTCGCCGCCTGTTCGGCAAGGCCCGCGCCGACAATTGGGCGCAGGACGAGTTCGACCGCCGCGATCGGCAGGTC
>JAFEEP010000054.1 GCA_018241045.1 Pseudomonadota bacterium
AACGCCCCGGCACCGCACGAAAGCTTGCGGATCATCGTGTTTTCCCTCCTGTCGGACCGGCTCACAGCGCGGTATCTCCGGTTTCGCCGGTGCGGATGCGAGTGGCCGAGGCAAGGTCGAGCACGAAGACCTTGCCGTCGCCGATCGCCTCGGTGCTGGCGGTTTGCTGGATCGTTTCGACCACCTGCGGCGCAAGCGCGTCGCTGCAAGCGACCTCGATCTTCACCTTGGGCAGCATATTGGTGGAGTATTCCGCACCGCGGTAAATCTCGGTCTGCCCCTTTTGCCGGCCAAAACCCTTGACCTCGGAAACGGTCATCCCCGCGACGCCCACGGCGCCGAGGGCATCGCGCACCTCGTCGAGCTTGAACGGCTTGATGATGGCGATGATGTATTTCATGCCGATCCCCTGATTGCCTGCCGACCACGCGTCGGCTTCGCAGGTGGAGCAAGGGCTGTGCCAGTTCGGCAATTTCGTTATTTTACAGAGAGCGCAGCGAAACAACGTTTCGCAGTTAGTGCAGGCAACGCGCGAAAGCTGCGCAGGTGCCTATTTTTTAGGCAGTTGCAGTCTGGCCATGACCGGCAGGTGATCCGAGGCGATGGCGGAAAGCCCCGAATGGTGCGCCCGCGCCTCTCCCACTTCCCATTCGTGCGAGATCACGATCCGATCGAGTTGGGCGACGGGGCGGCGCGAGGGAAACGAGCGGCCGGGGGCGATCACCCGCCAGGGGGCATGAAACTCGCGCCAACTGCCGCCGTGCAGCGCCCACTCATTGATGTCGCCCATCAGAACCGCCGGGCAGCTAGGACCGCAGCGAGCGACATCGGCGAGGATCGTGCGCAATTGCTGGCGGCGGCGCAGCCCCGACAGGTCAAGGTGCATCCCCACCACCCGCAGGCGCTGACCGTGAGCGAGCAGATCGGCCCGTACCGCCCCGCGCGGCTCCAGCGTGGGGAGCGGCACCACCCCCGCCTCGACCACGGTGATCCCCCGCTTCACCAGCAGGGCATTGCCGTGCCAGCCGATCGAATCCGGGCGATGGTTGAGCGCCACCGCACGGTAGTTCGACAGGTCGTCGAGCAGGTCGCGCGGCAGCACCGTCTCGCGCCGACCAAAGCGCCGGTCAGCCTCCTGCAGCGCGACGACATCGGCGTCGATCTCGTGCAGCACGGCCAGAATTCGCTCAGGATCGCGGCGCCGATCGAGCCCGACCGCCTTGTGGATGTTGTAGCTGGCGAAGGTGAGCTGCATCGACCCGAAGTATAGCGGTCAGTCACCGTGGGCAGCAAGCGACAGTGACCGAAGCGGGTTGCTGGCAAAAGTTAGCAGGGGTTCGCGCAGAGAGCGCGGAGAAAGAAAGGGAGGCGCAGGGATGTTGCGCCCGATCGAAGGTCATCCGGTCATGTCCGACGATGCGCTACCCGCAGCGTCACAGCGGAAAGGCGGCTTTGCCGCGGGCGCATCCCTTCTGCGCCTCTGCGTGAACCCAATCCCTATCTTTCCTTGGTCGCCGAAAACACCAGCTCCGGGTTCTTTTCCTGCTGATAGCCAACATCCCAGGCCGACCTTGCCATGAACACGGGATCGCCATCGCGGTCCTTGGCGAGGTTCGACTTGTTGAAATCGGCGAACTGCTTGAGCGCCGCGTCGCTGCCTTTTAGCCAGCGCGCGGTGTCGAACGGGGCGGCCTCAAGCATGGCCTCAACCTTGTATTCCGCTTCCAGCCGCGAAATCAGCACGTCCAACTGAAGCTGGCCGACCACGCCGACGATCCACTGTGCACCGATCTCGGGATAGAACACCTGGATCACGCCTTCTTCCGACAGGTCGTCCAGCGCCTTGCGCAATTGCTTGGTCTTGGTCGGGTCTTTCAGTGCGACCCGGCGGAGGATTTCCGGGGCGAAGTTGGGCAGCCCGGTGAAGCGGACCTTGTTCGCCTCGCTCAGGGTATCGCCCACCCGCAGCGTGCCGTGGTTGGGGATGCCGATGATGTCGCCCGGCTCGGCCGTGTCGGCGATCTCGCGGTCCTGGGCGAAGAACAGGATCGGCGAATGGATCGCCACCGGCTTGCCGAGCGCTGACGGGGTGAGCTTCATCCCGCGCTTGAAGGTGCCGGAAACCAGCCGCATGAAGGCGATCCGGTCACGGTGCATCGGGTCCATGTTGGCCTGGACCTTGAAGATGAAACCGGTGACTTCCTTGTTGCTCGGCTCGATCGCTCCCGCCTCGCTCGGTTGCGGGCGCGGCGGCGGGGCGTGACGGGCGATGGCATCGATCAGTTCGGCGACGCCGAAGTTCTTGAGCGCCGATCCGAAGTAAACCGGGGTCAGGTCGCCATGGCGATAGGCCGCGAGGTCGAAGGCCGGATAGCCGTGCTGGCCCAGCTCGATTTCCTCGGCGATGCCGGCGGGAATGCCCTCTGCCGGATCGCGCTTGCCCAGGAATTCGCGGCTGTCGCCTTCGGGGCGGCTGATCGTGTTGGTGGCGAAGTCAAGCACGCCCCTGAACTCGCCGCCCATGCCGATCGGCCAGGACATCGGTGCGACATCGAGCGCCAGCGCATCGGCCACCTCGTCCAGCGTTTCAAACACCGACCGCCCCTCGCGGTCAACCTTGTTGACGAAGGTGATGATTGGCACCGAACGCAGGCGGCAGACCTCGAACAGCTTGCGGGTCTGCGGCTCGATCCCCTTGGCGGCGTCGATCACCATGATCGCGGAATCGACCGCGGTGAGGGTGCGGTAGGTGTCTTCGGAAAAGTCTTCGTGGCCGGGCGTGTCGAGCAGGTTGAAGGTCACCCCGTCGCGCTCGAAGGTCATCACCGAGGAGGTGACCGAGATGCCGCGCTGCTGCTCGATCTTCATCCAGTCCGACCGCGCCCGCCGCGCCGCCCCGCGCGCCTTGACCTCACCGGCCAGATGAATCGCCCCGCCTTGCAGCAGCAGCTTTTCGGTCAGCGTGGTCTTGCCCGCGTCGGGGTGCGAAATGATGGCGAAGGTGCGGCGGTTGGACATGGGACCGGGCCATTAGCGGCATCGTCGGGCAAAGTCATGGCCGATGTGGCACTTCACTGGTCAGGCCGTGCGGTTCCAGACGTCGTGTTGTTCCTGCTTGACCATTTCTTCGGCAGCGGCAGGCCGGACTGTGCGGTAGGGCGGCTTGTCCGCCTCAATCACCTCGATCATCGCTGCGATCATCTCTTGCGGGTCGTGCTGGCGGTTCAGTTCGCGCACCGGCCAGTGGTCGACCACGCGGTCACCTTGCCCCCACCACTGGTCCATGCTTTCCATGCCGGTATCGTTGAAGCCGGTGCGGAAAGCCCCGGGATTGACCGTCACGACCTCGACCCCATAGGGCTTCAGTTCCTCATGCATTGCCGAACAGATGCCTTCGACCGCGTGTTTCGATGCGGCATAGGCCCCGTCGAACGGCACCTTGAACAGTCCGGCGACCGATGAGGTCCAGACGATGCGCCCCGTCCCGCGCTTGACCATCTGGCGGGCAAAGCCCTGCGCCAGTTCCAGCGCCGCGAACACGTTGGTTTCAAAGACCGAGCGGAACACCGACAGCGGAATTTCGACCATCGGCCCCGATTCCATGATCCCGGCGTTGTTGAACAGCACGTCGATCTCGAGCGAGTGAGCGTGAGCGCGGTCGATCTCGTTCAGCACGTCGAGTTTAATCACCTCGATCGCCAGGCCCTGCGCCTGCGCGGTCTGGCGCAGTTCCCAGACCTGCGGCCAGATCTGGCACCCGGCCACGACCTTGTGCCCGCGCGCCGCCAGCCCCAGCGCCACGCCGCGCCCAAAGCCGCTGGCCGCACCGGTAACGAGTATCGTCCTGCTCATGTCGAGTGCTCCATCGCCTGCCCCGGCCCACCAGCAGCCTAGCCGCGGCGCAGGACCATGCAACCGGTTCGGCCACCGTCAGGATCAGGCCGGCACCGGACTCTACCCCAACCCATCCTTGAGCAGGGCATTGGCTGTCGCCGCCACCTCGCCCAGATCGGTCGTCCCGTCCATCACGCCAAAGCGCAGGCCCAGGAACACATTCATGCCCATGATCGCCCAGGCGTGGACCTCGCTGGGTTCGACAGCCAGTTCACCTCGGCTGCGTGCCGCCTGCAAGCGCTCCAGAATGCGTGCCACGGTGTTGAGGTAGTGCGCGCGCCAATCCTCGGGGGCGACGAATTCGGCTTCGTCGATGATCCGGTAGATTTCCTTGTGCTCGCGGGCAAAACGCAGGAACGCCTCGAGCGCCGCCCCTTCCGCCTCGACCGCGCCGCCCTGGTGCGCGGTCAGCACCGGGGCGACCTGATCGCGCACGCGGCCACTCATATCCTGGACCAGCGCCTTGAACAGCGCCTCCTTCGATTCGAAATAGGTGTAGAAGCTGCCCAGGGCGACGCCCGCGCGGATCGTGATCGAAACGATCGAACTGTCGTGGAAACCCTTCTCGCCGAATTCGGCGGCGGCGGCGTCAAGGATCGCGCGCTGGGTGCGCCGCCCGCGTTCGGTGCGCGGCACGCGCACGGGCCTGGCGGTATCAGCGACTTCCATCCCGGACATTCTCCCCTGCCACATTCACGCCGCTTCGCGCGGCGCCGACTGTTGCCTTCAAGCCACGATCGAAAGCCATTCCCGTTTCGCGACGATCCTGCAAGCATAACGAAGTTGAAAGTTGGTTCAACTTTTATATAAGGCGGATCGAACGGTTCGCCCATGCGGCGGCCACTGGTTTCAAGGGAGAGGTATTTCGATGCACACGCACACCCTGCTTTGCCGCGCCTCGCTGATCGCGAGCGCCCTGTTCAGCCTGTCGGCCATGCCCGCGCTGGCCCAGGACAAGGCGCCCGAACAGCCGTCCGCCAGCAACGACGACGACAGCGGCATCATCGTCACCGCACGCCGCCGCGAGGAAACGCTGATCAGCGTGCCGATCGCGATCACCGCGCTTTCTGGCGACCAGCTTGCCGCCAAGGGCGCGATGGACATCACCGCGCTGGCCGACACGGTGCCCAACGTCACCCTGGAAAGCTCGCGCGCGACCAATTCGACGCTCTCGGCCTTCATCCGCGGCGTCGGCCAGCAGGATCCCGTTTCCGGCTTCGAACAGGGTGTCGGCATCTATCTGGACGACGTCTATCTCAACCGCCCGCAGGCTGCCGTGCTCGACATCTATGACGTCCAGCGTATCGAGGTACTGCGCGGGCCGCAGGGCACGCTCTATGGCCGCAATACCGTGGGCGGTGCGGTCAAATATGTCTCGCGCAAGCTTGACGACAAGCTGCATATTGCCGCGCGCGGCACCTATGGCAGCTACAATCAGGCCGATGGCGTGCTGACCGTCAGCACCCCGGTCACTTCGGACGGCGTTGTCCGGGTCGGCGGTTCGGTTGCGCGGCTCACCCGCGATGGTTTCGGCAAGAACCTGACGACCGGGCTCGACAACTACGACAAGAATGTCTGGGCGGGGCGCGGCACCCTGGAGATTCATGGCGATTCGATCTTCGCACGGCTCTCGGGCGACTACACCCATGACATGTCGAACCCGCGCGGTGGGCACCGCTTCGTTCCGGGCATGGTGTCGGGAACTCCGGTCCTGGCTAACGTCTATGACACCCAGGGCGGGCTCAACACGCCCAAGCAGGACGTCAAGGCTTGGGGCGTTTCGCTGTTCCTCGAAGGCCATCCCGCCGATTGGCTGACCGTCCGTTCGATCACCGCCTTCCGCAAGGACGATTCGACCAGCCCGATCGATTTCGATGCGCTGCCCGCGCAAGACGTCGACGTGCCGGGCATCTACCGCAACAAGCAGACCAGCCAGGAATTGCAGGCCCTGTTCAACTTCGGCAAGCTCAACGGTCTGGTCGGGTTCTACTATCTCGATGCCTCTGCGCTGACCCAGTTCGACGTCCGGCTGTTCCTCACCTATCCTGCGCCCACCCTGCTGACGGCCTATACCGATGCCGATATCCGCACCGAAACGATGGCCGGGTTCGCAGACTTCTCCTATGATTTCACCGATCAATTGAGCCTGTCGGTGGGTGGCCGCTATACCTGGGATCGCCGCGACGGCTATATCCTGCGCCAGTACTACCTGGGCGGCGGTTCGCCGGTGTTCGGCGGCGCGGGCATTCCCTACCTTGCCCCGCTGACCAACTTCCGCGGCAGCAACAGCTTCACCAAGTTCACCCCCAAGGCAACGCTGACCTTCAAACCCGACAGCGATACCACGCTCTATGCGTCGTACTCGCAGGGGTTCAAGGGCGGCGGCTTCGACCCGCGCGGCGTCGGCGCCAGCGCACCAGCCGGGGTGACCCAGGCGCAGTTCCTCAGCTTCAAGCCGGAAAAGGTCGACAGCTACGAGGTGGGTTACAAGGCCAACCTGTTCGATCGCCGCCTCTACATCGCCACGGCCGCGTTCTACATGGACTATACCGATGTCCAGATTCCGGGCTCGGTTGCCTGCACCGTGGGCGGCTTCACCACCTTCTGTGGCGTGGTTTCGAACGCCGGCAAGGCACGGATGAAGGGCTTTGAGTTCGAAGGCCGGGCCAAGTTGATCGACAGCGACACAGGCACCCTGACACTGTCGGGTTCGGTCGGCTACATCGACGCCAAGTACACCAAATACGTGACCAACGTCGCTGCAACCCCGACCGATGTGGCGCGCTATCGCCATGTCCAGAATACTCCGGCATGGTCGGGCAGCGCCAGCCTTGACTACGCGTTGCCGGTGGCGGACGGAACGCTGACGCTGAGCGGCGGGATGTCGTTCAAGAGCAAGACCTACCAGTTCGAGATCGCCAACCCCTATATCGATCAGCCGGCCTACCAGCTATACGACGCCAGCCTGGTCTATCGTGCGCGAGGCGGCCGCTGGTCGCTGGGCGTGTTCGGCAAGAACCTGACCGACAAGCACGTCAAGACCTCGGGCTACACCTACATGGCGGTCAACCCGACGACCGGCGACCTGATCACCCCGTTGGTTTCGTCGCTGGGCAAGGAAGGCGTCCTTTCGGCTTTCTACGGCAATCCGCGCCAGGTGTTCGTCACCGGCACGCTCAACTTCTAGGCAATCCTCCCCGCTGGACGGTTCGCGCCGTCCCGCAAAAATCCCTCGCCGCGCTGGGCCTTCGGGTTCAGCGCGGCTTTTTCATGACCACATAGACCGCGCCCGCGCCGCCGTGTCGGCGATGTGCGCCGCGCACTGCGGCGATGCGGCTGGCGTGCGGGCCGGCGGCGAGCCAGTCGATCAGCTTGGCGCGGATCGCGCCGCGCCGCTCGCCCCGGTCCGCCGCCTCGACCGGGCGGGGGCGCCCGGTGATCACCAGCACCACCCGCGCGCCCATCGCCGCCGCCTGGGCGAGGCCGTGGTTGAGGCGGGCGTGCGCAGCATCGAGCGAATGCCCGTGGAGATCGAGGGTGAAGTCGGGCTGAACCTCGGCGCGGGCCAGCCTGCGCTCCCACGATCCGTCGAGGCCGTGGCGGTCAAGCGGGCGCTTGCGCTCCTCGGCGACACGCGACGATGGTGCAGCGCTGGTGGGAGGCGTTGGCACCCTGGCGGGTTGCTTCGCGGGTGGCGGGGGCTGAGCCTTGCCGCCGGCGGTCCTCGGCGGGTCGTCCACCGCTTGGCGGGGGGTAACCTTGCGCAGCGGTTTCACCGTTTTCGCCACCCGGGCCCACAGCTCGGCTTCCTCGGCGCTGAGGCCGCGCGGCGGGCGCATCACTGGGCCTTGAGGCGAGCGAGCGTTCCCTTGGGGAGCAGCAGCACGGCATCGCCGCGCCCGCTCATCCCTCCCGCGATCCGGCGGGCATCGGCGCCAGCGCCCCAGAAGCTGTCAAAGCGGTTCGCCCCCTTGATCGCTCCGCCGGTGTCCTGCGCGATCCACAGCCCGCTCGCCTCGCTGCGGTCAAGCGCCAGCCAGACCGGCGCGCCCAGTGGCACGAAGGCCGGATCGGCGGCCACGCTGCTGCGCGCCCGCACCGGCACCCCCAGCGCGCCCAATGGGCCATCGCCGGTCAGTTCCTTGAAGAAGACGTAGCTCTGGTTGAGGTTCATCAGCGCCCTGCCATCCTCGGGATGGTCGCGGATGTATTGCATGATCCCTTGCATCGAGCCCGAATACTGGCCCGGCCCGGTGCCGAGCAGGCCGCGATCGCGCATCACCCCACCGATTCCGGTATAGGGCAAGCCGTTCTGCCCGTCATAGCCGATCCGCATCACGCTACCGTCGGGCGCGCGCAGGCGGCCCGAGCCCTGGATCTGCAGGAAGAAGAACTCGACCGGATCGGCCGCCCAGCCGATTTCCAGCCCCTTGCCCGCCAACGCCCCGCCCTCGATCGCGGCGCGGTCGTAAAAGGGGACGAACTTGCCGTTCTCGTCATAGCGACCAAGCGGTTGGGTGCCCTTGTCGGTCGGCGGCGCATCGCCCACCTTGGCGCGGACGAGGTCGAGCGGCGGGGCATAGACCGGCACGTCAAAGCCGGGCTGGCGGGTCCGCACTCCGGAAATCTCGGGCTCGTAGTAGCCGGTGACGAAGGCCTTGCCCTCGCCCACCCGGACCGGTTCGAGCCACGTCGCGAAGAAAGCCCTGGCCTGGCCCGGTTGCCACGACGCGGCGGCGGTGCAGGCTGGCTTCCAGTCCTCGGGCCGGGTCAGGCCGGAGGCATCGCTGCGGCTGGTCAGGCGCCCGCAGCTTTCCTTGAACGAGCCGAGCGCCGTGGCGGCATCATCGGCGGCAAGGCCAAGCGAGGCGATCGAGGGTCCAGCGGCAATCCCGGCAAGCAGCGCAGTTGCGGGTGGCGGCGGGACGACGACCACCGGCGGCGGCGTGGTGACCGGCGGGGGCAGGCGTCCTTCAGGAATCAACCGCCCGCACCCGGCGAGCAGGGCAACAACCAGCAGGGCGGCCAGTCCGCGCACGGGCAGCCGCACCATTCCGCGCTATCCTTCGTCGGTTTCTTCGAGCAGCCAGTCAGGGCTTGCCGCGCCGGTGTTGCGGCTGAAGGTCCACATATCACGCGCCTCGACCGCGTCGTCGAGCGAACCGGCGATCATCTGGCCTTCGGCATTGCGGGTAACCGCGGCGATATCGGACAGGAAGCGCACGGTAATCCGGGCCATCGGCGCCTGGAACGAAGCAGCGACAATGGTCGACTCCTCGATCCGCACCAAGCGGTTGTCGAGTGTTTCGCCCGCCGCCTCACGCGCTTCGATCGCGGCCGTGAAGCCGGCCAGCACACTGGGATCGCACAGGTGCGCCAATGCCTCGCGGTCGCCCTTCCAGAAGGCTTCGAGGACCATGCGGTAAGCGGCCTTGGCGCTGTCGACGAAGGCGAGGGTGTCGAAGCGGCGATCGGCCGCCGCAATCTCCTTGAGGCCGCGTTCGATCGCCGGGGTCACCCCGGGAACCAGTGCGCGCGGCGGCATACCGCTGGCCTGGGCGCCAGGCAGTTCAGGCGCGGCGGGGCGCGGCAGGGCATCGCCCTTGGGCTCGAACCGGGGTTGGACGGGGCGCTCCTCATGTTCGGCACGGCGACCGAGCACGGAATAAAGCCGCAGCCCGAGGAAGGCAGCAACCATGGCCAGGATGACGATTTCTACGGTCTTGTCCACGAATCCAGTCCTTGCCGCCCCTGCGGCGTGGTGAGCCACTTTAGCCAGAGATAGGTATCATTGACAAATGAACAACGCGTGGATGGCCCCTGGCGTGCAATTTTTGCGTCAAAATCGTTGCACCGGCGCATCGGCTGCCTCTGGCGGCGCGGACGAGCGCTTAGACATTGCCGCTCGGCGGCGGCGGTGCTAGGCGCGCCGCCACGTTCCATGCAATTTTCGGGGAAGTTTACCACAATGTCCGACGACGGCAGCATCATCACCGACCTGGGCCTTGAAACGCCGGTTCCCAACGGCGCCGACACCTCGCCGGTGGCCGGGATCATCTCGCAATATGTCAAGGACCTGTCGGTCGAAAATCCCAATGCGCCGGACGCCTTCCAGTGGCAGGACCCGCCGCAGATCGACATCCAGTTCAACATCAGCGCCCGTGCGCTGAGCGACGAGGTGACCGAGATCGCGCTGAAGATCGACATCACCTCGAAGTGCGAAGGCGGCACCGCCTTCATCGTCGACCTGACCTATGGCGGGCTGATCGGGATGCGCAACCTCGACGAAGGGTCGATGCACGCCTTCACCTACGCCGAAGCGCCGCGCATCCTGTTCCCCTTCGCCCGCCGGGTGGTGGCCGACGCCGTGCGCGACGCCGGCTTCCCGCCGCTGCTGCTTGAGCCGATCGACTTCAACGGCCTCTATGTCCAGCAACTCCAGGCCCAGCAGGCCGCCGAGGGCGAAGCTGCCGAAGGCGTCACGACCAATTGACACGCCTTTGATGCTCCCAAGACCCGCTCAGCCTGAGCTTGTCGAAGGCCACGCGCCGGGCAGGCGTCGCGCGCGTGCTTCGACAAGTTCAGCAAGAGCGGATGTGGGGAATAAGGCATGAACCTTGCCAAGGCGCTTGGCTCGATCGGCGGGCTGACCCTCGCCAGCCGGGTGCTCGGGCTGGTGCGCGACAGCCTGTTCGGGCGCTACATGGGGGCGAGCTTCGCCTCCGACGCCTTCCTGGTCGCCTTCCGCCTGCCCAATATGTTCCGCGCGCTGTTTGCCGAGGGGGCCTTCTCCGCGGCGTTCATTCCGCTGTTCAACAAGAAGGTCGCCGATCCCGAAGGCAAGGGCCTCGCCGATGGCATCGCCTTTGCCGAGGCGGCGCTGGCGGTGCTGCTGCCGGTGCTGCTGGTGATGACCGCGCTGCTGGAAGTGTTCGCCTGGCCGGTGACCTTCGCGCTGTCCGGCAAGTTCAACGGGATCAGCCCCGAACAGTTCGCCTTTGCGGTCCAGCTTTCGCGCCTGACCATTCCCTACCTGCTGTTCATCAGCCTGGTCTCGCTGCTCGGCGGGATCCTCAATTCGCTGCACAAATTCTGGGTCAACGCCGCCGCGCCGATCCTTTTGAACCTGACGCTGATCGTCGCGCTGCTGGCGTTCCACAGCCACGAACCGCTGTTCACCGCGCGCAACCAGGCGATCGCGGTGAGCGTATCGGGGCTGCTGCAACTGATCTGGCTGGCCTGGGCCTGCCGCGCCAACGGGGTCAGCCTCAAGCTGCGCCGCCCGCGCCTGACGCCCGAGGTCAAGCACCTGATGAAGCTGATCTGGCCTGCCGCAGCCGGGGCCGGGGCGGTGCAGATCAACCTGGTGATCTCGACCGCGCTGGCAGCCTCGCTGCTGGCGCATGGCTCGGTGACCTACATCTACATGGCAGACCGGCTCAACCAATTGCCGCTGGGGCTGATCGGGATCGGGCTTGGTACGGTGCTGCTCCCGCTGATCTCGCGCCAGCTTGGCGAAGGCGACGAAGCGGCAGCGATGGAGACGCAGAACCGGGGCATGGAACTGGCCCTGCTGCTGACCCTGCCCGCAACCACCGCGCTGGTGCTGTGCGGCGAGCCGATCGCTGCCGCCCTGTTCGGCTATGGCCGCTTCACGCCCGAGGATGTCCACTTCACCGCCCAGGCGCTCGCCGCCTTCTCGATCGGACTGCCCAGCTACATTCTGGTCAAGGTGCTGACCCCGGGGTTCTACGCCCGCCACGATACCGCGACGCCGGTGCGCTATGCGACGATCTCGATGGTCGTGAACCTTGTGCTCAACCTCGCGCTGATTGTGCCCTTGCAGCACATGGGGCCGCCGCTCGCCACCGCGATTGCCTCCACGGTCAACGTGTGGATGCTGTATCGCACCCTCGCCAAGCGGGGGGACTTCGCCGCCGACGCACGGCTGAAGCGCCGCGCGCCGCGCCTCGCGCTCGCTGCGCTGGCCATGGGCGCATTGCTCTATGCCGCGCAGGGCTGGATCATGCCCTATACCCACGGCACGTGGTGGGTGCGGGTGGCCATGCTGGCCGTGCTGGTCAGCGCCGGTGCGCTGGTCTATGCGCTGGCCACCTTCGTGCTGGGTGCCTTCACCCGCGAAGACCTCAGACTCCTCGTGCGGCGCAAGGCCGCCTGACCGACAGGAATAGTTGAATGCGTATCGTCTCCGGCATCCAGCCGACCGGCAACCTGCACCTTGGCAACTACCTCGGCGCGATCCGCAATTGGGTGAAGATGCAGGACGAACTTGCCGCCGCGGGCGGACAGAGCCTCTATTTCCTGGCGGACCTTCACGCCATTTCGATGCCGCACGATCCTGCCGAATTGGGCGCCAACACGCGCGAGATGGTAGCGGCGCTGGTCGCCTGCGGGATCAACCCCGACAAGTCGATCCTGTTCAACCAGGCCCAGGTTCCGGCCCATGCCGAGCTGCAATGGCTCTT
The DNA here is from genome assembly GCA_018241045.1 of Pseudomonadota bacterium. GTDB lineage: Bacteria > Pseudomonadota > Alphaproteobacteria > Sphingomonadales > Sphingomonadaceae > Novosphingobium. The sequence continues at coordinate 12,381 of JAFEEP010000054.1, forward strand.
GAACGGCACGGCGCGGATGGGCTGGCTCAATCGCATGACCCAGTGGAAGGACAAGGCCGGCAAGAACCGCGAAGGGGCCAGCGTCGCGCTGTTCACCTATCCGGTGCTCCAGGCCGCCGACGTGCTGCTCTATCAGGCGACTCACGTACCGGTGGGCGATGACCAGAAGCAGCACCTCGAACTGGCGCGCGACGTGGCTCAGAAGTTCAACAACGACTTCGCCAGTGAGGACAAGCCGATCTTCACCCTGCCCGAGCCGATCATCCCCCCCGAGGCGGCCCGGATCATGAGCCTGCGCGACGGCAGCGCCAAGATGAGCAAATCCGATCCCAGCGACATGAGCCGGATCAACCTGACCGACGACGCCGATGCGATCATCAACAAGATCAAGAAAGCCAAGACCGATCCCGAGCCGCTGCCCTTGGACAAGGCCGGGCTGGAAGGTCGGCCAGAGGCGGCGAACCTGATCGGGATCTACGCCGCGATGGCCGGCGAGACGGTCGAGGCCGTGCTGGCCCGCTTCGGCGGCGAAGGTTTCGGGCGGTTCAAGCCGGCGCTGGGCGAATTGCTGGTCGAGAGTCTGGCACCGATCAACGCCCGCTTCATGGATCTGCGCGCCGATCGCGAATCGCTCGACGCGATCCTCGCCAAGGGGGCGTCAAAGGCGCGCGAACTGGCCGCGCCGACGCTCAGCGCGGCCTACGCGGCATTGGGGCTGGTGCGCTTCTAGACGACCCGGCGGCCGAACCCGCCCACCGGACGCTGCACGCCCGGCGCGGGGCGCGGCACCGAGGGCGCGAGCGGACGACGCGGCTCATCCTCGCCGCCACGCTGGTGCGCTTCGAGCGCGCGGGCGATCGCCGCGTCCCAACTGGCCTCTTCCGCCTCGCGATTGACGAAGGCGGCCTGGGGCGCAGCGTCAGCATCATAGCCCTGCGGCACCCGCACCCCAGCCCGCGGCATGACAGGAAGGGCGGTCGGGACGATCTCGTCGTCCTCGTCGTCATCGTCGTAGAATTGCCGGGCAAAGTCGCCCGCGCGGCTTTTGGTGTCGATGCAGCCGATCGCGATCATGAAGCCGAAGTCGATCAGGCCGACCAGCCCCGGCAACAGCCCCGCGCTGGGGTTGCGCATTGCCTCGACCCCTTCCGACACCCGCACCAGATTGGCGACGATCCCCGCCCCCATCAGCACCCAGGGAAGAAAGGCGGGCCAGCCGATGTCGCGGCAGCGCCGCATCATGACCACGCGGAAATAGATCGCGACCGGCAGGATCAGCACGAAGCTTGCGGCCGCGAGCACGAAATGCCCGCTGATTGCGGCGAACACGCAGCCAAGCGTCAACGCGACGACCAGCGAAATATTGATGACGAAGGCGGTCCAATAGACCTTGCGCCCAATCCGCGACGTGTCCTCGACAGTGAACGACATCGGCCCACTCCCATTTTCCAATGTGGGCATCGTGCCACGACAGCGATAAGGAAAGGCTAACGTCACGGCGACAAGGCGGGTCGACGCAGGGAACCATTCAACCGCGATTAAGCCGGCTTGGCTCAAACCATCGACAATTTTACACTTTTCGCCGTTCGTGCAACGATTCGCGCGATAGGCCCCTGGAGGAACGACACGATGTCGCACGATACCACTATGCTGGGACGCTGGCTCAAGGCCGCGCTGGTCCCGATCATGCTCGCGGCGCTCGCCGCCTGCGCCCAGCCGTTCAACGCCAAGGTCTCGCGCTTCCAGAGCCAGCTTCCCCCGCCCCAGGGCCAGACCTTCGCGGTCGTCGCCGACGATCCGGCACTGTCCGGCGGGCTCGAGTTCGCGCAATATGCCCGCCTGGTAGAGGGGCAGATGGCCAAGCAGGGTTATACCCCCGCCTCGCCCGAACAGGCATCGCTTCTGGTCCGCTTCGACTACGGCGTCGACAAGGGCCGCGAAAAGGTCACCCGCTCGATGGGTATGTACCGCGATCCGTTCTGGGGTCCGTGGTACGGCGGATACGGCTATCGCCCCTACTGGGGCGGCGGTTTCTATCGCCCCGGCGCGATGTGGGGTTACGGCTGGTACGACCCGTTCTTCGATTCGGGCTATGACAGCTACACCGTCTATACCAGCGGGATCAGCCTGAAGATCGACCGCAAGGCCGATGGTCAGCGCCTGTTCGAAGGCAAGGCCGAAGCCGCCTCGCTGTCGAACCGACTGGGCTACCTCGTCCCCAACCTGGTCGAAGCGATGTTCACGGGCTTCCCCGGCAATTCGGGCGAAACGGTCCGCATCTCGGTCGCCCCGGAAAAGAAGAAGGGCTGACCTTCACGCCGCAAGGCTGACGGAAATAAGGGCGGGTCCGGAAAGGGCCCGCCCTTTTCGTTGCAGCTCAACTCCCCAGCGCGACCACGCCGCCGGTCGAGCCGAACCCACCCTCGCCGCGCGCGGTCTCGTCCAGCTCTTCGACCGTCAGCCATGACGCTCGCGTTACCGGGGCGAGGACCAGTTGCGCGATCCGGTCGCCGCGGCGGATCTCGAACGATTCCTCGCCGTGGTTGATCAGGATGACCTTCAGTTCGCCACGATAGTCGCTGTCGATCGTGCCGGGGGTATTGGGCACGGTGATCCCGTGCTTGAGCGCCAGGCCCGAGCGCGGCCGCACCTGGATCTCGAAGCCCGGCGGGATCGCCACGGCAAGACCGGTGGCGACGGCATGGCGCCCACCCGATGGGAGCATGAAGTCCTCGGCGGCAAGCACGTCCATCCCCGCAGCGCCTGCGGTGGCATAGGCGGGCAGTTCCAGTCCCGCGAAATGGGGAAGGCGCTTAAGCGGGATCGGTATCGGCTGGGGCGGGTGCAAGGACATCGGCGATTCTTTCGGCAAGGGTGGCGGCAACAGCGTCCTTTGCCATTTCCGGCAGGCTTTCGACACCCGCGTCGCTGATGATATGCACGGCATTGACCTCACCGCCCATGACATCGCCCGAAACATCGTTGGCGACGATCCAGTCGGCGCCCTTGCGCTTGCGCTTGTCCTTGGCGTGGTCGATCACCTTCTCGGTCTCGGCGGCAAAGCCGACGACCAGCTTGGGCCGCTTGGCACTGGCGGCGAGCGTGGCGAGGATATCCGGGTTCTCGGTCAGGCGCAGCGCGGGCGGCGCCGAGCCGCGCTTCTTGATCTTCTCGCCCGAAACGTCGGTGGTGCGCCAGTCGGCCACCGCGGCGACCATCACCGCGGCATCGGCGGGCAGCGCCTGCTTGACCGCATCGGCCATCTGCACCGCGGTTTCGACGAAGACGCGGTCGACCCCGGGCGGACATTCGAGCGCGACCGGGCCTGACACCAGCGTCACCCGCGCACCCAGCCGGGCCAGCGCGGCGGCAATGGCATAGCCCTGTTTGCCCGACGAACGATTGGCGATGTAGCGTACCGGGTCGATCGGCTCGTGGGTTGGCCCGGCGGTGACCAGCACGTGCTTGCCTTCCAGCCGGTCGCTCGCAGGTGCAAAGGGCTCGTCCCCCGCGAAATCGGGCTGACCCGCCAGCGGGTTTTCCGCGAGCGCATCGGCCAGCGCGCTGCCGGCAAAGCTGTCGCCCTTGATCGGCTCCGGCGCGGCCTGGCCGGTGACGGTGTGGTTGATCGCGTCGGGATCGGTCGGCGGGGCGGACTTGGCCCGGCCCTTCTTCGACAGGATCGGCGCGGCGAGCAGCACCTCGTCCGGCGGGGTTTCCTCAGGCGCGGGGACGTCCTCGAAGGTGATCGAGGGGATCGCCTCTTCATCCTCGCCGAACACCTTGCGCGATGTGGTGGTGCGCTTGATCAGGCCGGCGGCGAGCCCGCCCATCCCGGCATCGACAGACTGGGCGATCGCCTCGAAATCGGCATCGCCCAGATCGAACTGCGGATCGGGCGCGGGCAGCGCCAGCGCCTCCATGCTCAGCATCTGGCACATCGCGTTCCACACCGCGACGGGTTCGGGCAGGCGGCCGGGGCCATATTCGCCGCAGGCCATCGGCCCCTCGTCGGGATCGAGCACGGCGACGCCGCGTTCGGTCAGCACGCGGACATTGTCCTGCGTTGCGGCGTGCTGCCACATTTTCACGTTCATCGCCGGAACGGCCAACACCGGCTTGTCGGTCGCGAGCAGCAGGGTCGTCGCCAGATCGTCGGCGATCCCCTGGACCATCTTGGCCATCAGATTGGCGGTGGCCGGGCAGACCACCACCAGGTCGTTCTGGCGAGAAAGCTGGATATGGCCCATCTCGACCTCGGCGGTGAGATCCCACAGCGTGGTGTGAACCGGGTTTTCCGACAATGCCGCCAGTGTCATCGCGGTCACGAACTGGGCCCCGCCCTCGGTCAGCACGCAGGTCACCTCACCCCCGTTACGGCGGATCAGCCGCACCAGTTCGCACGCCTTGTAGGCGGCAATGCCGCCCCCGACGATCAGGAGTATCCTTGGCCCGTTCATGGCCACCAGCTTGTGCAATTCCCCGGCCCCTTGCGCAACAGGCTTTGCTTTAGGATTCGCCTGCGCCACAAAGGATAAATCCGGGTTAACGAGGGGTAACTGGCAATGCGCGTGATTCTGACCATCCTGGTCTTTCTGTTCGGCTTCTTCGACCTGTTCATGGGGCTGAACTTCCTGTTCAATCCCGAGGCCACTGCCAGCGGGTTCGGGATCGCCGCGATCGGCGTTCAGGGCCTGTCGACCCTGCGCGCAGATTTCGCCGCCTTCTTCGGGGTGATCGCGGTGTGCATGATGATCGGCGCCTGGCATCGCAACGCCGACCTGCTGCTGGTTCCCGCAGGACTGATGGGCACCGCGGTCGTGGTCCGCGCGCTCAGCCTGGTGCTCGACGGAACCTATCCCGGCTGGCCGGTGCCGATGCTGGTCGAGGCACTCCACGTCGCGCTGCTGACCGCCGCGTGGAAGGTGCTGCCACATCACACGATCGAGGAACTGGTGGATTAGGCAGGTGCGTTGATCGCCTCCGCGATCGGTGCATCAAACAAAACCTCCCGCCATAAACTTGCGCTTCACCCGCCCCGGCTTACATTGGCCGCACGAAAGGACGTGCGCGAATGAACGAGGACCAGCCGAGCGGTAACCCGTGGGTCAAGAACCTGCTGATCTGGGGTGGGATCTTCCTTGTCCTGCTGTCGGTGGTGTCGCTGTTCAATGCGCGCGGCGATGCCGCGGCGACGCAGCTTCCCTATTCCGATTTCCGCGCCAAGGTTGCCGAAGGCTCGGTCACCTCGGTCGAGATCGGCGAGAACAAGATCACCGGCAAGCTCAAGACCGGAGAGACGTTCTCCACCGTCGCGGTCCCTAACGATACCCAGTTGCAGCCGCTGCTGCAGGACAAGGGCGTCAAGTACCAGGGCAAGGCGCCCGAGCAGGGCAGCCTGATCTTTGCGCTGCTGTTCAACATCCTGCCCTTCGTCCTGCTGATCGGTCTCGCCTTCTTCGCGATGCGTCAGTTGCAGAAGGGCGGCGGTTCGGGGGCGATGGGCTTTGGCAAGTCCAAGGCCAAGATGCTCACCGAAAAGCAGGGCCGGATCACCTTCGCCGACGTCGCTGGCATCGACGAGGCGCGCGAGGAGCTGGAGGAGATCGTCGAGTTCCTCAAGGACCCGCACCGCTTCGCCAAGCTGGGCGGCCAGATCCCCAAGGGCGCGCTGCTGGTCGGCTCGCCCGGCACCGGCAAGACCCTGCTGGCCCGCGCCATCGCGGGTGAAGCGGGCGTGCCCTTCTTCACCATTTCCGGCTCGGACTTCGTCGAGATGTTCGTCGGTGTTGGTGCGTCACGCGTGCGCGATATGTTCGAGCAGGCCAAGAAAAACGCCCCGTGCATCGTCTTCATCGACGAAATCGACGCGGTCGGCCGCCATCGCGGTCATGGCCTGGGCAATTCGAACGACGAGCGCGAACAGACGCTCAACCAGCTTCTGGTCGAGATGGACGGGTTCGAGGCGAACGAAGGGATCATCATTATCGCCGCGACCAACCGGCCCGACGTGCTTGATCCCGCGCTGCTGCGCCCGGGTCGCTTCGACCGTCAGGTCGTGGTGCCGCTGCCCGATATCGAGGGGCGCGAGAAGATCCTCGAAGTCCACATGAAGAAGGTGCCGCTCGCCCCCGACGTCGAGGCGCGGACCATCGCGCGCGGCACGCCCGGCTTCTCCGGTGCCGACCTTGCCAACCTGGTCAATGAAGCCGCCCTGCTCGCCGCGCGGCGCAACAAGCGGCTGGTCGCCCGGCAGGAGTTCGAGGATGCCAAGGACAAGGTGATGATGGGCGCCGAACGCCGTTCGATGGTCATGACCGACGAGGAAAAGAAGATGACCGCCTATCACGAGGCAGGCCATGCCATCGTCTCGGTGTTCGAACCGGCCAGCGATCCGATCCACAAGGCCACG
>JAFEEP010000550.1 GCA_018241045.1 Pseudomonadota bacterium
CCTGGTGGGCCCTGCGGCTTCACCGCTATCCATCTGGAGGAATGCAATCATGAAAGCGATCACCAAGGGGCTTTCGGCCCTCGCCGTTGTTCTGGCGCTGGGCGGGATCGCTCACGCCGCGCAGGAGCAGCGCGGCTGGGGCGGCCCCAGTGCCAATGTTACCGAGACCCGCGCCGAGGCCCAGGCCAAGGCCGAAGCCATGTTCGACCGCATGGACCTCAACAAGGACGGCAAGCTCGACCAGGCCGATCGTGCGGCAATGATGGCCAAGAAGTTCGACGAGATCGACACCGACCACAACGGCTCGATCTCGCGCGATGAATTCGCCGCCGCGCACCAGCGTATGGAAAAGGGCGGCCACGAAGGACATGACGGCGGCGATCGCATGGCGATGCGCGGCGAAGGACGCGGCCACCGCAGTGGTCACGGCGAGATGGGCGGCATGATGTCGCACATGGCCGATGCCAACAAGGACGGCACCGTCACCCGCCAGGAATTCGTGGCAGGCGCGCTCAAGCGCTTCGACGCGGCCGACACCAACAAGGACGGAAAGGTCACTCCCGAGGAACGCAAGGCCGCCTTCGCCAAGATGCGCACGATGATGAAGTCGATGCGCGGCGGCCCGGGTGGCGATATGCCACCTCCGCCCCCGCCGGCCAATTGAGCGCGGCGCCTGGCTGAATGAACGAACCGTCTCCACCGCGCATCCTCCTCGTCGATGACGAGGAAGCCCTGCGTCAGCCCCTGGCCGAGTACCTCTCGCGCCAGGGGTTTGCGGTTACCGAGGCAGCAACCGCGGCCGAGGCGCGCAGCGTGCTGCGCGACGACCTGCCCGACATCGTCCTGCTCGATATCATGATGCCGGGGGAGGACGGGCTGTCGCTCTGCCGTCACCTGTCGGAGACCCGCGGCGTTCCGACCATCCTGCTGACCGCCAAGGGCGAGGCGATGGACCGCGTCGTCGGGCTCGAGATCGGCGCCGACGACTATGTGGTCAAGCCGTTCGAGCCGCGCGAGTTGGTCGCCCGGATCCGCTCGGTCCTGCGCCGCGCCGCCAAGGGCGGCAGCGTGCCGGCGGAGGACGAGGTGTTCGAGTTCGAAGGCTGGACGCTCGATCCGCTCAAGCGCCGCCTCTCGGCCCCCGACGGCGCGCTCGTCTCGATCTCTTCGGTCGAATTTCGCTTGCTGATGGCTTTCGTCGAACATCCCCGCCAGGTGCTTGACCGCGACCGCCTGCTCGACATGGTCCAGGGCCGCGAGGCGCACCTGTTCGACCGCGCGGTCGACAACCAGGTCAGCCGCCTGCGCCGCAAGGTCGAACCGGACAGCCGCAACCCGACCCTGATTCAGACCGTCTGGGGCGGCGGTTATATGCTCGCCGCCGATGTGCGCCGCGCGGCCGCGCCGCAAGACTAGGGGACAATCGCGGTGACCGCCAATCTGCTGCACCGGCTCTGGCCGCGCAGCCTTCAGGGCCAGCTCCTGCTGGCCGTGGCGCTGACACTGCTGCTCGCCCAGGGCATCAGCGCCGCATTGCTCTTTTCAGCGCAGTCCGAGCGCCGCGATGCCGCACTGATCCACACCGCGGCGATGCGGCTGCTGCCGGTGGCGCACGGCGACGTGCCGCTGTTCGACGACGAACGACCCGAAGGCCGGATGCATCCGCCGGGGATGCGGCTGCAGGCGGTGGACGCCATTCTGCTGCTCCCGAGCGATCGCCGCGACCCGCAAGGCGAGGCCGAATTGCGCCGCGTGCTGGAGGATCAGGGCGTGGCTTACTCCGACGTCATGGTGATCGAGCGCAATTTCGCCAGCGATCCTATGGCCCAGCGCCGTTTTGCCCAGCGCGAACGGATCCGCGGCGATCACCTCCAGCCGCGCCCCGACAAGGTCATGCTTGCCGCGGTGAGGCTGCCGGGCCAACAGCGCTGGCTGGTTGCCCGGGTCATGGAACCGCGCGGCGGCTTCCTTCCCGGTCTGACCATGATCGGCCAGACGCTGCTGCTTTACGGACTGCTGGTTGGTGTGATCGCGCTGATCCTTGGCCGCCTGACCCGGCCGCTCGCGGCGCTGACCGCCCGGGTCGAACATTTCGCCACGACCCGCGATCCCGACGGCCAGCTGACCCCGCAGGGTCCCGACGACGTGCGCCGCCTTGTCGTGGCGCACAACGCGATGGAGGCGCGGATCGCCTCGCTGCTCGATGAAAAGGACGTCATGCTCGGCGCGATCGGGCACGATCTCAAGACCCCGCTTGCCGCATTGCGGGTGCGGATCGAGAGCGTCGAGAACGACGGCGAACGCCTGCGCATGGCGGCGACGATCGAGGACATCGTCCGCTCGCTCGACGATATCCTTTCGCTTGCCCGGGTCGGCCGCCCCAGCGATCCGCGCGAACCGACCGACCTGAACGCGCTGGTCGCGCAGGTTGCCGAGGAATACGAGGATCTGGGCGAGCCGGTGAGCTTCGAACCCGGCGAGCGCGTGGTGCTGTCGCTGCGCCCCACCTGGCTACGCCGCGCAGTGCGCAATCTGGTGTCGAACGCGCTGCGCTACGGCCAGACCGCGCGGATTGCGCTGCATCGCGGCGACGGGGCGGTCACGATCGCGGTGGCCGATGACGGCCCCGGCATTCCCGAGGGCGATCTCGCCCGGATGCAGGAGCCTTTCACCCGTGGCGATCCTTCGCGCAACAGCGCGACCGGCGGCGCGGGACTCGGTCTCGCGCTCGCCCGGGCGATCGCCGAACAGCACGGCGGCCAACTTGAACTCGTCAACCGCCGTGATGGCAGCGGCGGGATCGCCGGGCTTGTCGCGACGATCCGCCTGCCGGCCGCCTGAACCCTATTTCAGCTTGGCAAAAGCCTGTGA
>JAFEEP010000551.1 GCA_018241045.1 Pseudomonadota bacterium
CATCGGTGCCGGGGGGCAGTTCGCCCTCAACCTCGACCAGCATATTGCGCGCCGGGGCGAGCAGAATGCTCTGCGTGGCGAGCACGTGTTCGACGTCCGACGTCCCGATTCCGAACGCAAAGGCACCGAAGGCACCGTGCGTCGAGGTATGGCTGTCTCCGCAGACGATGATCGTCCCGGGCAGGGTAAGCCCCTGCTCAGGCCCGACGACGTGGACGATCCCCTGACGGACGTCATCGAGCGCGAGGTGCGGCACCCCGAACTCGGCACTGTTGCGCGCGAGCGCCTCGACCTGGGCCCGGCCATCCGGGTCGGCGATGTTCGAGCGGCTGGCATCTGTCGGGACGTTGTGATCGGGAACCGCGAGCGCGCCTTCGGGCCGCCAGACCGACCGCCCGGCCTGGCGCAGACCTTCAAACGCCTGCGGGCTGGTGACTTCATGGAGCAGGTGGCGATCGACGTAGAGCAGGCTGCGGCCATCCGCCTTGCGTTCGATGACGTGAGCCTGCCAGATCTTGTCAAACAGGGTACGCGGTGCCCCTGCACCGCCAGCGGGATCAGACATGGAGCGCCCTCCCGTAGGCACTGAGGATGCTTTCGTGCATCATTTCCGAAAGAGTCGGATGGGGGAAGGTCGTGCCGATCAGCTCGGCCTCGGTGCTCTCCAGCTCGCGGGCGATGGTGTAGCCCTGGATCAGTTCGGTCACTTCGGCGCCAACCATGTGCGCACCCAGCAACTCGCCAGTCGCCGCGTCGATCACGGTCTTGATGAATCCCTCGGCCTCGCCCAGCGCGATGGCCTTGCCGTTGCCGATGAAAGGGAATTTGCCGATCTTGACCGCGTGGCCGGCCTCTTTCGCCCGCGCCTCGGTTAGCCCGACCGATGCCACTTGCGGGCGCGAATAGGTGCAGCCGGGGATATTGCCGTTGTCGAAGGGGTGAGGGTTTTGCCCCGCCAGCTTCTCGACGCAGATGATCGCCTCGTGCATCGCCTTGTGCGCCAGCCACGGCGGCCCGGCGACGTCGCCAATCGCAAGGATGCCCTCGACATTGGTGCGACCATAGCCATCGTTGACGGTGTGGCCGCGATCGAGCGCCACGCCGAGCGCTTCGAGCCCGATGTTCTCCGTATTCGGAACGATGCCGACGGCGACGATGGCATGGCTGTATTCGCTGGTTTCGACCGCACCGTCCGCGGTTCTGATCGTGGCGGTAACGCCTCCGGTGCCCGTCTCAAGGCTCTCGATGCTCGCCCCGGTGACAAGGCGCATCCCCTGCCGGGTCAGCGCCTTGGCCATGAACGCCGAAACCTCCTCATCCTCTACCGGCAGGATGCGCGGCAGCATCTCGGCAATAGTCACTTCGGCGCCCATGTCCGAATAGAAGCTGGCGAACTCGATACCGATCGCACCCGATCCGATGACCAGCAGCCGGGTTGGCATTTCGCGCGGCGTCATCGCATGGCGATAGGTCCAGATCCGCTCCCCATCGGCCTTGGCAAACGGCAGCTCGCGTGCCCGCGCGCCGGTGGCGACGATGATCGTCTTTGCCGACAGCTCGGTCTTTGCGCCGTCCTTCTCGACGATCAGCCGGCCCCTGGCGGGGATGGTTCCCACGCCCTCATGCACCTCGATCCGGTGCTTCTTCATCAGCCCCTTGACCCCGCCGTTGAGCTGGTCGGCAACCGTGCGGCTGCGCTGGACCACACGGGTCAGATCAAACCCTGGTCGTTCCGCCGAGAGCCCATAGGCGTCGAGATGGGTGAGGTAGTGATAGATCTCCGACGAACGCAGTAGCGCCTTGGTGGGGATGCAGCCCCAGTTGAGGCAGATGCCGCCCAGCCGCTCGCGCTCGACGATCGCGGTCTTGAGGCCCAGCTGACTGGCGCGGATCGCCGCGACATAGCCGCCCGGCCCCGACCCGAGCACGATCAGGTCATAGGTCACGCAATCATCCTCAGCGGTTCCTCGACCAGCCCGCGGAACGCCGCCATCAGGCGCGCGCCCACTGCCCCGTCGATCGCGCGGTGATCGAAGCTGCCGGTGGCCGTCAGCATGGTCGCAATTCCCACCGCGCCGTCGATCACCTGAGGGCGCTGCTCGCCCGCGCCAACTCCCAGTATCACCGCCTGCGGCGGATTGATCACGGGGATGATCTGTCTGATCCCGAACATCCCCAGGTTGGAGAGCGAGGCCGTTCCGCCCTGGTATTCGTGGGGTTGGAGCTTGCCATCGCGCGCCTTCGCAGCGAGCGCCTTGCTCCGCGCAGCGATCGCCGAAAGCCGCAGGTTGGCGGCATCGGTGATGACCGGCGTTACCAGCCCGCCGTCGATCGCCACCGCCATCGAAATGTCGACCCGCTGAAACTGGTACAGCTCATCACCCGCGAACTGGACGTTGGCCTCGGGCACGTCGGCCAGCGCCAGTGCCAGCGCCTTGACCAGCATATCGTTGACCGACAGCCGCGCATCACCTTCGAGCGTGGCGTTGAGCTGGGCGCGCAGCGCCAGCAACGCATCGAGACGGCAATCGGCAGCGAGATAGAAATGCGGCACCGTCTGCTTGGCTTCGCTCAAGCGGCGCGCGATCGTCTTGCGCATGGTCGACAGCTTGATCGTGTCATGCGGCACGTCAGGCGGCGGCAGGATGGCGGCGGGCGGTGACGCAACGATCGCCGGCGCGGGTGCGGCAACGGCCGGGAGATCGATCCCCAGATCCCGGCGCACGATCCGGCCGCCCGCGCCCGAACCGACAACCGCCGACAGGTCGATTCCCTTGACCGCGGCCAGGCGCCGCGCAAGCGGACTCGCCTTTCGGGCCGGGGCGGCGTCGATCAGCGCGAGTTCATCCGCCATTTCGGCGGCGGCTCCGGCCAGAACGGGCGCTGGCGTTTCTGTGGACACCGGCAGCGGCGCGACCGAATCCGACCTTGCCGACGCCTCGCCATCCAGCGCAATCAGCGCGATGACCGTGCCGACCTTCACCTCGTCGGTGCCCTCGCCAACAAGGATCTGGGCGATCACGCCTTCGTCGGCGCTTTCATACTCCATCGTCGCCTTGTCGGTTTCGATCTCGGCGATCAGGTCACCGGCGCGGATCGTATCGCCTTCCTTGACCAGCCACCTGGCCAGGGTCCCCTCCTCCATGGTCGGTGACAGGGCGGGCATTTTGATTTCGATGGCCATTGTCAGCCCTCCAGAAAAAGTTCGGCGGCGGCATCGACAATCGCCTCAGCATCGAGCCTGTAGGTGCGGTAGAGATCGGGCAGATCACCGGTCTGCCCAAAACGTTCGGTGCCAAGCGGGCTGACCCGCATCCCTTTGACCGCGCCAATCCACGACAGCGCCGAGGGGCTGCCATCGAGCACGGTGACGAGCCCCGCCCCCGGCGCCAGCGGCGCCAGCAGGCGCTCGATATGGCTGGGCGCGCGGGGGCCGCCGATCCAGCGCGCCGCGCGCGCCGCACTCCAGCCGCGATGAAGCAGGTCGGCTGAGGTAACCGCAAGCAGCCCGATGCCTTCGACGTCCTCGGAAAGCATCTCCCAGGCGGCAATCGCCTCGGGCGCCAGCGCGCCGGTATAGACGATCGCGGCGCTGCTGCCGGGTGCTGGCGGTTTCAGCCAGTAACCGCCCTCCAGCGCATCGGCGCGCCAGGCATCGTCGCTGCGCTCGACCTGGTCGATTACCCGGGTCGTCAGGCGCAGGTACACCGACCCGCCGTCCTCGGCCTGCATATGCGCAAAGCTCCAGCCCATGATCAGCGCCAGTTCGTCGGCGAAGGCCGGTTCGAAATAGGTCAGTCCGGGCTGGCCGATCCCGATCAACGGCGAGTTAACCGATTGGTGCGCGCCCCCTTCCGGCCCGAGCGTGACGCCCGATGGAGTCGCGACAAGCAGGAAGCGCGAATCCTGGTAGCAACCATAGTTCAGGGCATCGAGGCCGCGCGCGATGAACGGATCATAGACCGTACCGATCGGCAACAACCGCGTTCCGAAATGCGGCGCCGAAAGCCCAAGCGCGGCCAGCGCGAGAAACAGGTTATGTTCGGCGATCCCCAGTTCGAGGTGCTGGCCCACCCCGCTGCCCGACCACTTCTGCGCCGAGGGGATCCTGGCCGCCTGGAACACGTCCTTGAGTTCCTGGCGGCGGAACAGCCCGCGCTGGTTCACGAACGCGCCAAGGTTGGTCGAGACGGTGACGTCGGGCGAGGTCGTGACGAGGTGATCGGCGAGCGGGTGGCCCGACTTGGCAAGATCGAGCAGGATCCGCCCGAAGGCCGCCTGGGTCGATTGCTCCGCACCAGACGGGGTGGGAATCGCCGGGACCGCTACCGTATCGGCCGTCGGCTCGACCTTGGCTGTGGCCAGCGACGAGGCGTCGACGAACGCCTTGAGCCGCGCGGCGCCATTGTCGCCCAACCCGCCGAACGGCGCCCACTCTTCACCCGGCGCGATACCCATCTGGTCGCGCAGGGTCTCTATCTGGCCGGTGTTCATCAGGCCGGCGTGATTGTCCTTGTGACCGGCAAGCGGCAGGCCATAGCCCTTGACCGTATAGGCGATGAAGACGGTCGGGCGTTCGTCCTGCGCCGCGTCGAACGCATCCATCAGCGTTTCGATGCAATGACCGCCGAGGTTGGTCATCAGCGCCGCGAGTTGCTCGTCATCGAAGCTGGCGAGCAGCTTGGCGACGTGGGGCTTCGCGCCGATGTCAGCCTCCAACCGCGCGCGCCAGGCAGAACCGCCCTGATAGGTCAGCGCGGCATATTCGGCGTTGGGGCAATTGTCGATCCACTCCTCGAGAGCCTTGCCGCCCGGCCGCTGGAACGCCGCGCGTTGCAGCTTGCCGTGCTTGAGCGTGGCGACGCGCCAGCCGCAGGTTTCGAAGATATCGTCGAAGCGGCGGAACATCCGGTCGGCCGTCGTCGCGTCGAGCGACTGGCGGTTGTAGTCGATGATCCACCAGCAGTTACGCAGGTCATGCTTGTAGCCCTCGATCAGGCATTCGTAGATGTTGCCCTCGTCGAGTTCGGCATCGCCCATCAACGCGATCATCCGCCCGGCATCGGCCTCGGCAAGGCGGCCGTGCGCGACCAGATAGTCCTGGACCAGGCTGGAAAAGGCGGTGATCGCCACCCCCAACCCGACCGAGCCAGTCGAGAAATCGACCGGGATCC
>JAFEEP010000552.1 GCA_018241045.1 Pseudomonadota bacterium
ATCCGCCCTGCCCGGCGGCGACCCCACGCTGGTCGGCAAGATCGAGCGCGACATCATGCGCCGCTTCGCCTGGAGCGACGGGGTCTCTGCCCACTTGTCCGATGCCTATCGCGGCGGGATGACCTTCAATTTCGTGCTGTCGAGCCTGTCTATCGTCGGCGGCATTTCCTACCTGCCGTTCGTCGGGCCCGAGCATAAATGGGTGTTCGCGCTGGCTGAACTGCTGCTGCTCAGCGGGGTCTTGCTGGTGACCATCTATGGGCAGCGCCTTCACCTCCACACCCGTTGGTTCGAAACGCGGCGCGTTGCCGAGTATTTCCGCCATGCGCCGCTAATGATCATTCTGGGCGCGGCGCGGCCTGCCGGGCGCTGGCCGCACGGCGCCGATGCGAGTTGGCCCGAGTTCTACGCCCGTCAGGTGCTGCGCGACGTCGGCCTGCCGCATATGTCGATCACCCAGCCCTATCTGCGCGGGGTACTGACCGGGCCGCTTGCCCATCACGTGCGCAGCCAACGCGACTACCACTTCGGCAAGGCGCAGCGACTCGCGACGGTGCATCACCGACTCGACGTGTTGTCCGAAGGGCTGTTCCAGATGGCCGTGGCGACGGTCACCTTCTACCTCGTGCTGCGTGCCTTCGAGTCGTCAGGGCTGGTCCCCGCGGCCGTGATCGAAACGCTGTCGAAGTATTTCACCGTGCTGGGCGTGATGTTTCCCACGTTCGGCGCCGGGGTCGCGGGGGTGCGCTATTTCGGTGATTTCGAACGCTTTGGCGAGATTTCGGAGGTCACTGCGGAAAAACTCGACGGGATTTCACGGCGGATCGACATTCTTGCCAGCGCGCCCGACGGTGCTATCGGTTATGGCGATGTCGCCGAGCTGGCCCATGCCACAGACGATGTTGTGGTGGCCGAGATCGAGAGCTGGCAGGCGGTGTTCGGGGGCAAGCAGATCGCCGTTCCGGTGTGACCCCTCACGGCAACGGATAGTTCTCTCCGAAGATGATCTTCGGCGCCCCGCAGATCGCGCGCGAAGCTTCCATGCCCGACATGACCGCAGCCTCGACGCAGCCGTAGTTGAGGCCCGTCCGGGTCCAGTCTCCGGCAAAGACCAGATTGTCATAGCCGGTCTCGCCAGAATGGAGCCGGTACTGGGTCGTCAGCTTGCACGACAGTACATAGCGCTCCGACGGGTCGATATTGGCCCGCCAGTATTGCTTGTCGAACAGCCCGCTCGCAGGTGCCACCCGCTCCATTCCCTGCTCCGTATCGTAGAGCACGTTGAAGTTCAGCGTATCGGGAAAGCTCTGCGGATAGCCGGTGAACATCGAGCCTGGCAGCAGGAACTGCAGGTTTGAACGCATCCATTCGCAAGCCCGGACATTAGCGGCGGCATCCTGAAACAGCGGGGTGAGAATGCTGCTCGGCGGCGGAGTCTCCTTGGGCAGTGCCAGCGGTCCGCAGAAATAATAGATCGAACCGGGCTGGTTGGCGACGGGCCAGTTCTCGTGCTCGATCAGATGCGACATATCTGCGACGGTGTTGTGCGGCTGGGCGAAGCCGCCATAAATCGGCATGACGCCCTGCTCGATCAGTTCCTTGCCGTCGTGGGCATGGCGTAGCGACTGATCATCAAGTTCGGTCCAGATCTGGAAGGCCTGGGTACCGATCGATTCGATCCCCCCAACCATTGCCTTCAGCGGCGGTTTCTGGTCGAGCAGCTTGCCCCCGAACACTCCGATCGGGGCCAGCGAGGTGCCCAGCACGACGATGTCGAAATCGGCCTCGCGGTTGAGCGTCGTGGTCGCCACGTCCTTCCAGGGGCACCAGTAGGATTCCAGTCCGGGATAAAGCTTGCTGATCTCCTCGCCCTGGACGAGCTGGTCGTACAGCGGCTGGTTCGGCCAGCAGGGCAGCCCCTTGACGTCATAGAGCGGCTGATAGGGCTTGCCGTCCTTTATCGTCGCCTGGGTGCCGATCACTAGCTGGTCGATCTGTCGGCCATCGGCTGAGGGCACGATATCGCGCAGCACGCTGAAGAACTGGAAGCTGACCCCGCGCTTCGACAACACTTCGTAGAACGGACCGAAGATCGTGTCGCCCATCCCGGCCTGCATCTTCCAGGCGAAGGCTTCCTTGTAGGTTGCTGACAGACGGAGCAGCCCGCGCAGGCCCGTCCCGGCGGCGAGGTTGGGCAGCTCATAGGACCCTTGCGAGAACGCGAAAATGCTCTCGTAGGCGACCCGCAGCGTATCGGAATCGAGCGCGACGGCCCCTGCTCCGTGGCTTGCCAACCATTCGCGCAGGTCGAGGTGATCAAGCTGGTCGAAGCCCTTGCGAGCAACGTCGTCGACGACGATGCCCTTGAACATATAGTAGCCCAGCTCGAGCAGCGAGAGGATCCGGCGAAGCACCGGGATCCCTTCGACATCGTTCGCGATCATCGTCTCGATCCGCGCACCGATCGCCGCGCCGACCCGCTCGACGAAGTGGGCCAGGGCCTCGACCGCGTCGCGCAGCAGATCGCGGGCAGAGCCATCGTGCGGCGCGGCAGCAACGCGCTGCACCGCTTCACGCGCGGCGCGAAAGTCGATCGCTTCGGCACCTTTGATCAGTTCGACCCCCAGCTTTTCAGCCGCCCACATCACCCATCCCTTGAGGCCATGATGCTCGTGTAGCTGGTCGTGCATATCGTCGGGGAGAAACTGGGTAGTGTGGATGTGCAGCGCCTCCAGGATACGGTCGACCGCATCCCAGAAGGGCGGCACGCTGCCATCGCCGGGCACCCCAGGCATCGCCGGGGGCGACAGGTGCCATTCGGCCCATTGCGCCTTGTAGAACTGCATCAGGATGAACAGGCTGTGCGGTTTGAAGGCATCCCGCCAAGTTTGCAGCGGCGCACCGGGCGGGCGATCGAGTGCGGCATAGACCCGCTGGATCAGATTGAAGGCGTTTTCGTAGTAGCCGAACCAGAAGTGC
>JAFEEP010000553.1 GCA_018241045.1 Pseudomonadota bacterium
GAACAGGTAAGCGAGCATGAAGCCCGGCCATTTCCAGCCGTTCGCCTCCCGTCGGGTTACGGCAATCGTGCTCATGCATTGGGGGGCGAAAACGAACCAGGCGAGGAACGCGAGCGCCGTCGCCAGCGACCAGTCGCCGCGCAGCCGGTCGCCCAGCGCCGTGGCCTGCCTTGTCTCGTCGCTGTCGGCCACGGCATAGGTCGTGGCGAGCGAGCTGACCGCCACCTCGCGCGCCGCCATCGCCGGGATCAGCGCCAGCGCGATGTCGCGGTTGAAGCCGATCGGCTTGACCACCACGGCAAGGCCATTGGCGATCTTCCCGGCAATCGAGGCATCGACCTGGTTCTGGCCCGGTTCGGCCCGCGGGAAATTCAGCAGCAGCCACAGCACGATCGTCGTGGTGAGGATGATCGTTCCCGCGCGGCGCAGGAAGATCCACGCGCGCTGATAAAGCCCGATCGCCAGGTCCTTGGCCTGAGGCAACTGATACTTGGGCAGTTCCATGATGAAGCCGCTCGCCGCGCCCTTGGTGACGCTGCGGCGCAGCACCAGCGCAACCACCATCGCCCCGACGATCCCGATCACATAGAGTCCGAACAGCACCAATCCCTGCAACCCGATCCCGCCGCCGACATTGCGGTTGGGGATGAAGGCGGCAATGACCACCGCATAGACCGGTAGCCGCGCCGAACAGGTCATCAGCGGTGCAATCAGGATCGTGGTCAGCCGATCCTTGGGATCGGTGATGCTGCGGGTCGCCATGATTCCCGGCACTGCGCAGGCGAAGCTCGACAGCAGCGGAATGAAGCTGCGCCCCGACAGGCCGACGCGGGCCATCAGCCGGTCCATCAGGAAGGCGGCGCGCGCCATGTAGCCCGACGCTTCCATCGCCAGGATGAAGAAGAACAGGATCACGATCTGCGGCAGGAAAACCACGACCGAGCCGACCCCGGCCAGCACCCCATCGGTGATCGCATCGCGCAGCAGGCTGGGCGCCATGACCTCGCGCACCTTGTCGCTCAGCCAGTCGACCCCCGATTGCAGCGCATCGGCAAAGGGCGCGGCCCCGGCGAAGACCGCCTGGAACACCACGAACAACAACGCGAACAGGATCAGCGGCCCGAGCCAGGGGTGCAGGAACAGCCGGTCGAGCCGGGCGTGCAGCCGGTGCCGCGCGGTTTCCGAAACGATCGCCGCATCGGCAATGGCGTGGGCGGTAACCCGGCGCTCGACCAGCGGCACCGCGGGATGCGGCGCCCCGGCGTGGCTGGTTCGCGCTATAGCGATCGCCTCGGCCAGTTCGGTCAGCCCGCGCCGCCGCACCGCGACCGTGGGGACTACCGGCACGCCCAGCGCTTCTTCAAGCGCCTCAGCCGAAACCACCAGCCCGTCGCGCTCGGCAAGGTCCACCATGTTGAGCGCAACCACCGTAGGCTTGCCCAGCGCGATAACTTCCTGCGCAAAAACCAGATGCTGTTCGAGGTTCGAGGCATCGAGTACCACCACCAGCACGTCGGGCGCCGCCTCACCGGCAAACTCACCCATGATGACCTTGCGGGTCACCTCCTCGTCAGGGCTGGTGGCGTGCAAACCATAGGAGCCCGGCAGATCGGTCAGTTCGATCGGGGCGCCGTCGGGCAGGATCAGCCGCCCCGCCTTGCGCTCGACCGTCACCCCTGGATAGTTGGCGATCTTCTGCCGCGCGCCGGTCAGCGCATTGAACAGCGCACTCTTTCCCGCGTTGGGATTGCCGACCAGGGCAGCGCTGCGCGGCGCGTGCATCAGAGCGCCTCGACCGTCATCGCCCGCGCATGGCCGCGACGCAGAGCCACGGTCATCCGTCCGATGATCAGCGCGATGGGATCCTTTCCGGCAAAGACCCCGCGATGCGAAACCGAGACCCGCGCCCCAACGTCGATTCCCAGCGCCTGAAGGCGATGCGCTTCCTCCTCGACCAGCGCAGCCCAATCGACCGCGACGATGCGCGCGCGCTGTCCGATCGGGAGAAGGTCGAGAGTCATGCCTGCCGCGCTGCCATAGCCAGCGGGTTATTGCAAGTCATTCGCAATAGATTTGATCGGAGTCAAAAATCTTGTTGGGTGCGCCAACTGCATCCGCAGTTGGCTGGCAACACAGATGGGTCGACCGCACCAACCTAACGCGCCGGATAGCGCAACCGGCCCAACAACCGCGTCGGGCTGAACATCTGCTCGCGCGGGCGCAATACGCGGGCCTTGGCCTTCTCGAAGCGCATCACTCCGTCGATCCGGCGGTCGAGGAAGGCGCGGGTTTCGGCCTGACCCTCGCTCTCGTCATTGGCGAAGACCGCCAGCGTCGCGGCATAGATCGAGGCCAGCGTCATCCGCTTGGTATAGTGGTTGTAATCGGTCGCGGTATCGCCTGCGAGCCTCCACATCGCATCGGCGCTGGACCAACCCAGCTTCATGGCCCTGCGCGTGTTTTGGGGCATGGCCATGATCGACAAGGCGCGGCGCAGCGCCTCGCGGTGCGGGGCCACGGCATCC
>JAFEEP010000554.1 GCA_018241045.1 Pseudomonadota bacterium
CGATGATGCGCTGGCCGTTGCCCATGTCCGGCAGCGCGCCGAAGCGCGGCGCGGCGACCACCGGGCAGGCGGCGAGCAGGGCTTGGTCCCTCGGGTCCATCACTTGGCCCCCGGCTCGCCAAGCAACTGGCCCAGCGTGATCTTGGTATCGACCAGCACCCGGTCGGGAAAGCGCGCGAAGCGCCCGTCGAGCATGTCGCGCCAGAAGGTGTAAGCCCCGCCCCGGTAGCGCAGCAGCTTGCCCGCCACGTTGGGGTGAGTGAAGTAGGAGCGCAGGAAGGCGTCGTTCCAGGCGCTGATCTTTTCCACGGTCGTACCGGTGGGCACCGGCACATTGCCCTGGCAGATGCAGCCCCGGCCATCGACGTTGAAGTACGGGGCCTGGAACAGCGGCGTCTGCGGCGTCGGGCGGTGCTGGCCCTTCACGGCCCACACCCTCCAGACGTTGCTGGCGGCGGCGAAGACCAGCCCCGGCTGCGGCACCGTCTCGCCGCGCTCGCGTCCGCCAAATGCCTCGGCCTGCTCCGCGTCCACGCGGAACGCCAGATGCCTGCGTGCCGGTGGCACCCACCACACCAGCAGATCGCCTTGGAGATACAGCACCGTCTCGGGCAGAAAGCCGCCATGGGCCGCGCGCTGGAGCAAAGCTGCAGCCAGTTCGCGTGCCGCCTGGGCGGTCATGGCCCGGCCCGCGCCGATCACCGGGGCGCCGTCCACCGTGATGACTTCATGCACCGTGGCCAGCGCGCTGCCCGAGCGTCCGTGATACAGCAGCACCGCCTGATCCAGCTCCAGCACGTTGTCGGTGGGCGTGTGAATGGAAAACTCCGCCTCGTTCATGGGGAACACCTCCTATCTATATAGAGTCAGTGTCCTTCGCAGAGGGCGTGGATCAAGCGATCGATCAGCGCGATGGCCTCGAAGCGCTGGCCCATGCGCAGGAACCAGGCTTGCAGCGCGCCGGGGTCATCCAGAGGAATCAGCACCTCGCCCATGCGGTCGCAGTATTCGGACTGGTGCGCCAGATTGAGCAGGTCGTCGTAGATGCGCGTGGTGACGTCGCCCTCCTCCCAGGACAATACCGCGCCGAAGCCGATGTATTCGCCCTCGATGTCGGGATGGAAGTCGTCGGTGAGCGTCAGGCGGGACAGCGCCAGCGCGTCGGCGGCGATCTGGCGTTGGTGGGGGTCGGTCAGCGTCCTGGCGGCGTGGCGCAGGCTGCATGGTCGCCATGCCGGGGTGCGCCTGCGCCCACCCGCACTCTTGTCCGGCCGCACCAGCCAGCGGCGCGCCCACTCGGGATAGGCATCGTCCAGCATACGGCGCGTGACCATTTCCTCGCGCATGGCTTCGCGGTCGGCGTCGTCGCTGTCCTCGCACATCATGTCCAGCGCCGCCTCCTCATCCATTTCTCCCTGCCAGTACACGTAGGACGCCACGTCATCGGCAATGTCCGGGGTGAACAGGGGGTACACGTAGCGGCCCTGCTGGCGCAGCACCTGCAACACCGTGGCCCCCAGGTGCGGCATGGCCTCGTTCAACGCCTCCAGGCTGCGGCCCACTGGCCACTCGGCCTCGCGGTATTCGCACCAGTACACGTCCAGTTGGGCATAGGGGGCCGGCGGACCGCTGCGCATCGCCGGATGCTGGCCATGCTCGTCGAGCACGTTGATGGCGAAGCGCGGCTCCAGGCAGTACAGCGGGCCGATCTGGCGCTTGATCCAGGCGTCGATGGCGCGCTGGCAGGCTTTGAGTGGGTCGGCCTCGCCCTCCGGCAGGTCATCTTCCCGTACCGCGCCCGATGCGATCAGGAAGCGGCACAGCGCCGCGTTCGCGCTGGCCTGGGACATGGAAGCTACCGCCAGCGGAATGCCGGGTTGCAGGCTGGGCAGCGCCAGCATGGGAGCGACAGGCATGGCCGTGGTCATCACGGCAGCGGGGTGAGCATTTCGCTGGTGACGCTTGCGCGCGGGGCCGCGCCTTCGCTCCGGTGTTGCTCCAGGGTCTGGCGAGCAAAGCGGCTCCAGGCCGCCGAGCGATTCACCACGGCGCGCTGCGATACGGCACGGGACAGCTTGGCCGTCGCGCTGGCCGGGCCGGTCTGCCGGGGCTGAACGCAAGCCAGCAGCGCCGCAAGGCGGGGGCCGGGCTGCTCGGATTGGCCCGCGCCCTTGGTGCCCACGGCCTTGCGGAACGTGAAGTCCTGCCGTCCGTTGGCGACCGGACCGGCTTCGTCCTCGGCGCTGACCAGTTCGGGGTATTGGGCGCTGTAGAGGTCGCGCACCTCACGGGGCGAGAGGCCGGGCACATCCGGCAGCAGGATGCCGCTGTAGGTGAAGGTGCGGACAATGGGGGTGACTTCGATGGACATGGATTGGGCTCCTTGGGGGATGAACGCGGCAACCGCCGTGGTTGCCATGTGTTCAGTCTCTCGCCGCCGATGCCCGCATCAAGGGTGCCCGCCCGCTCACCCGAACAGGTCGAAGGATTCGCCGCCAGCGGTGGCGGCTGTGGCCGGTGTTGCGCCCGCTGCCTGCAAGGCAGCATCCTCTTCCTCGTCATCCGCCGAGCCGCCCGAGGCGGATACCGCCGGGGCTGTCACAGGCTTGGCCGGTGCGGACTTGGAGGCACCCGCCTTCACGGTGGCATCGCTGGCCTTCTTGACCGATGAAGCCTTCGCGGCCTCGATCACTTCCTTCGTGGCCTCGGCCTGCTGCGCCAGGCTCTGGCGCACCTCGCGGTAGCCGCGCAGGGCTTCGATGAACCCCGCGTCGAATTCCTGCGGCGTGGCCGTGAGGCTCAGGGGCTGCGTCAGCCCAGGTTCGCCCGCATCCTGCCGGGGCTTGGGGATCACGTTGACCGTCAGGCGGCCGGATTTCTCATCGGCGCTCACGGTCATCGTGAGCGTGGCGCTGCAAGCCAGCGCGAACAGTTCTTCGAACATCGTCATTTGAAGCTCCTTGGTGGAATGGGGGACATGGCCCCATGCGGAGCCGTCCAGACCATGCTAGAACCCGGCTCCCTGGTGTCCAGTGGTTGCCCAGGGGCCGGTTGGCAGGTCAGGCCAGCGCAGGCTCGGGCTGCAATTCCGGTGTGGCCTCGGTGCTCTCGCCCTCATCCGCTCCATCGGCCAGGATCGGCTGGCGCGGGTAGCGCATCACGGCGGGCACCGTACCCTGGTACGCAAAGCCCGGCACCTTGAGAAGCGCCGTGATGAAGTCAGGCTTCTTGCCGGTGCGTGCCGCCTTGAAGCCCGAGCCCATCGCCTTCTTGAGCCCGACTTCTGCGGCAAGGCTCTCCAGTTCGCTCATCGTGAACAGGTCGAGGAACTCCTTGTTCCACTGGTAATACCGCTTTTCATCCACCTGGGCATAGTTCAATAGCAGTTCGAGGTCGGTCACAGTGACGCCGAACGCCGCCGAGGCGGTGGCGGCTTGCAGCAGCCGCTCCAATTGGGCCTCGGGCGCGGCAGCGGCCCGTTGCAGCCCGCCCCGCACGCCGGACCCTGCGCCTGCGGCCTGACCGGCGAGCCGGTCGAAGGCGTTGCGGAACTGCGCCTCCCGCAGATCCGCCCCGCGACCGGCCAGCGCCAGCGCGATCAGCACCCGCTGGCTGCACTGCGGCTGCGCCATCAAGGCCTTGGCCAACCACTTGCGCCACTCCATGACACGGTGGCTGACGACACGCTGCGGCGTCTGGTTCTTGGGCGCGGCGGGCTTGGGCTTCTTGCCGGGGTGCTGGGCTGCACCCGCCTTCGCCGTATCCTTGCCCTGCTCCTCATCCAGCGCCACCTGGGCATCACGCTGCGCCTTGCGCCGCAGGGCGACCTTCTGGCTGTTGCATGCGGCGTCGAAGCACAGCGAGCGCGTGACCTCGCCATAGCTGCCCGGCATCGCGGATACCGCGCAGCCGAAGGACTGACATCCCTGGCAGGACGTGTACTGCGGCGCGCCGACGCCCAGGTCGCCCTCGGCGGTCACGGGCAGCGGCGTGAAGCCATCGCCGGTCTTGACGATGCGGATGACCGGGTATTCATCGCACAGCGCATTGGCTCGGGATTCGATGGTCTGCTGGGTCAGTTCCTCGAAGTGGCTCGGGTGCTGGCAGTAGCCCTCGCCCAGGGATTCCCCGAACAGGCCCGACTGCCGCGCCGAGTTGTGCGGACAGCCGCCGCACTGCGCGGTGTCGAAGATCGCGTCGGCCAGCCGCCGCGCATATCGGCCCAGTTGCGCCTTGAGCACGGCCACTGGCACTTTCTGCGCCACGATGCCAGCCAGCACGCTGTCCTGCTTGTCCGGGGGAATGCCCGAGAGCAGTTCGGCGTGGCCG
>JAFEEP010000555.1 GCA_018241045.1 Pseudomonadota bacterium
GGCCTTCTACGACGCGGTCAGCCCCAAGTTCGACGAACTGGCCGCCGCGGTCGAAGGCCAGGTCGAGGACAGCAAGGTGCTGCGGCTACATCTGGGCGTACTGCCGCTGTTCGGCACCCAGCGGCTGTTCCCGCGCCTGCCCGAATTGCGCAAGGCGCACCCCCGGCTGCACATCGACATCGACACCAGCCCGCACCTGCTCGCCCGGGTCGGCGACACGCTTGATGCGGCGATCATCCTGTCGGCACAGCCCGATCCGGGGTTTCATGCGGTCCGGCTCGACCACAACCGGGTCTATGCCTTCACCTCAAAGGCGCTGGCCGCCGAGATCGGCCCCCTGCCCGACCGCGCCAAGCTGTCGCACCAGACCTTCCTGATTCACACCGAACTGCCTGACAGCTTCGTGGCATGGAAGCAGGCAATCGGGATGCCCAACCTGGAACCGCTGGCGCTCGATCACATGGATTCGGGCCAGATGATCCTCGAAGCGGCGGCCAACGGCCTGGGCGTTGCAATCATGCACGACGACCATTTCCGTCGCGCACACGATCCGCGACTGGCCAAGCTGTTCGAGATCGAGGTGGAAAGCCCCTATTCCTACTGGTTCGTCTGCCGCCCGCACGCGCTGGAAATTCGCGCGGTGCGGATCTTTCACGACTGGTTGGTCAAGGCGGGGCTTTAGCCTGTGGCCCGGCGGGTTATGCTTCGGCCATGACCACGCGATTCGCCCTCACCGCCCTGCTCGCCGCCACCGCGCTGGTGGCTGGCAGCGCCCAAGCCGCCGCGCCAAAGAAACCGCTGACCAAGCCCCGCGCCGCTACTCCTGCACCCAAGCCCGCTCCGCTGCCCGACGTGGTGCGTGTGGCGCTGGTCACGGCGCTGGGCACGATCGAACTGGACCTCGATCACAAGCACGCCCCGATCACGGTCGAGAACTTCGTGCGCTATGTCGATGCGAAGAAGTTCGACGGGATGCCGTTCTACCGCGCGATGCGGCTCGATTGGGGAACCCAGCCCAACGGACTGATTCAGGCCGGCCTACAGGCCAATCCGCTCAAGGTGTTCAAGCCGATCGCGCATGAGCCGACCAGCCAGACGGGGATTCTTCACAAGGCGGGAACGATTTCGATGGCGCGCTATGCGCCGGGAACGGCGATGGCCGACTTCTCGATCCTGCTGTCGGATCTGCCCAGCCTCGACGCCGACATCAAATCGGCCAACGCCGACACCCAGGCGGGCTTTGCCGCCTTTGGCCATGTCGTCTCGGGCATGGATGTGGTGCGCAAGATCTGGGATTCGCCACTCTCGCCGACCAAAGGCGAAGGGCCGCTGAAGGGCCAGATGCTCGACCCGCCGGTCAAGGTGCTGACGGTGCGGCGGGTTGTTGTGCCCACCGCACCGCAACCAGCGCCTTAGCCCTCGCTCAACACGGCCTTGACGATCTTGCCCGGCTCGCGCGGGGGTTCGCCTTTGGGCAGGTTGTCGACGTGGTCCATGCCTTCGACGACATTGCCCCAGACGGTGTACTGGCGATCAAGGAAGGTCGCGTCGTCGAACACGATGAAGAACTGGCTGTTGGCCGAGTGCGGCGCGCTGGTCCGCGCCATCGAGACGGCGCCGCGCACATGGGGTTCGTTGTTGAACTCGGCCTGGAGGTCGGGCTTGCTCGATCCGCCCATGCCGGTGCCCTGGGGGCAGCCGCCCTGGGCCATGAAGCCGGGGATCACGCGGTGGAACTTGATTCCGTCGTAGAAGCCTTCGCCGACCAGCTCCTTGATCCGGGCAACGTGGCCGGGGGCAAGGTCGGGGCGCAGCTTGATCTTGACGTCGCCGCCCTCGCCGTTGCCGGTGTCGAGCGTCAGGGTCAGGTATTCGTCGGCCATGAAAGGATACTCCTGCTGGTTTTGTCCGCCGATATAGGGACGAAGCGGGCAAAGTCACGTATTGGTTGATTTTGCGGTTTGGTCGCCTAGACCTCCGCCGATGACTCCCGAGGACCTGGCCCCCGACGCACTGGAAAACGCCGCTACCGCGGTCGAACCGGCGCGCGAAAGCGAGAGCCTCGACGAGGAGAACACCCTCAAGAAGAACTTCGTGCGCAGGGTGCGCGACCTGCTCGACGCGGGCGAGGCCGATCAGGTCTATGACCTGGTCGAACCGCTTCACCCCGCCGACATCGCCGACCTGTTCGAACTGCTCGATGCCGACGAGCGCCCCTTGCTGGCCAGCGCGATCACCGACCTGATGGGCGGCGAGGTGATCGCCGAACTGAACGATCACGTCCGCGAGCTACTGGTCGAATCGCTTCCCGCGGGCGAAGTCGCCGACATCGCCGAACAGCTCGACACCGACGACGCGGTGGCGATGCTCGAAGACCTCGACCACGAGGACCAGCAGGCCGTCCTCGCCGAGATGGAGCCCGAGGACCGCGCCGCGATCGAGACCGCGCTGTCCTATCCCGAGGAATCCGCCGGCCGCCTGATGAGCCGCGATTTCGTCGCGGTGCCCGAGCACATGACCGTGGGCGGGCTGATCGACTTCCTGCGTGAAGACGCCGATCTCGCCAATGAGTTCTGGGAAGTGTTCATCGTCGACGCACGGTTCCACCCGATCGGAACCTGCCAGCTTTCGTGGATCCTGCGCTGCCCGCGCTCGATTGCCCTGACCGACGTGATGAAGCGCGACCAGACCCTGATCCCGGTGACGATGGATCAGGAAGAAGTCGCGCTGCGCTTCCAGAAGTACGCGCTGATTTCGGCGGCGGTGATCGACGGTGACGGGCGGCTGGTCGGCCAGATCACCGTCGACGATGTCGTCCACATCATCCAGGAAGAAGCGAGCGAGGACGTGCTGGCGCTGTCGGGCGCGGGCGATGGCGACATCAACGAACCGCTGCGCCTCACCATCCGCAGCCGGATGACCTGGCTGCTGATCAACCTGTTCACCGCGATCCTCGCCAGTTCGGTGGTCGCCGCCTTCGAACACACGATCTCCAAGCTGGTCGTTCTGGCGGTGATCATGCCGATCATCACCGGCATGGGGGGCAATGCCGCGACGCAAACCATGGCGGTGACGGTGCGCGCACTGGCCACCAACCAGCTCACCGATTCGAATACCTGGCGCATGATCGCGCGCGAATGGTGGATCGCCAGCGCCAACGGGATCGGCTTTGGCGTGCTGATGGCGTTGGCCTGCCTGGTGATCTATCACGATCCCAAGCTGGCGACGGTTGCAATGCTGGCGATGCTGCTCAATTCGCTCAACGCCGGATTGTCGGGGGTACTTATTCCGATCGGCCTCAACAAGTTGAAGATCGATCCTGCAGTCGTTTCGACGGTTTTCGTAACCACCATGACCGACACGCTGGGCTTCTTCTTCTTCCTCGGCCTCGCTTCGATCATGCTGATGTAACCGCCATGCCGTTGCACCTCACCAAGGTCGCTTATGGCGCCACCTCGCTGGAAGATATGCGATCGTGGTTCGCGACGCGCGGGGAGGAAGCGCGCCTGACCACCCGCTACCTGCCCAAACGGCACGAAGAAATCGTACCGGGCGGGTCGCTGTTCTGGATCTACAAGCACCAGCTCGTGATGCGCAGCCCGATCCTTGGCTTCGAGGAGGCTGAGGGCGGCAAGACCCACATCGTCATCGGCACCACCCTGATCGACGTCATGCCCGCGCCCAAGCGCGCTCACCAGGGCTGGCGCTACCTCGACGACAAGGACGCTCCGCGCGATCTGGCCGAAGGCGAGGCAAGTGGAGACGTCATGCCCGGCGGCCTCGCCAGCGAACTCGCCCGGCTCGGCCTGGTGTGATCGGCACCGACCAGCGTAGATTTACTATGCCGCGGAACGGGATTGCTCTCTTCGCTCGGCGCGCGCAGAATGGCATGGCGCGGGCCAGGCGGCATGGCGCCGCTGGTTGGGGGTAGTCGCGCCGGATGCCGAACTTGTCTGCTTTGGACCTGCCCCATGCCCTTGCCGGCCTGCTGGTCGGCTTCATGGTCGGCCTGACCGGTGTCGGCGGCGGATCGCTGATGACGCCGCTGCTCGTGCTGGTCTTCGGGGTCAGCCCGACCACGGCGGTCGGAACGGACCTGCTCTATGCTGCGATCACCAAGTCGGTCGGCGGCGCGGTGCACGGCTGGCGCGATACGGTCGACTGGAAGATCGTGCGGCGCCTCGCCACCGGCAGCTTGCCAGCCGCGATCCTCACCCTGCTGGCGCTCAGATCCTTCGTCCATGTCGGCCATACCGCCAACACGGTGATCATGACCGTGCTGGGCGCGATGCTGTTGCTGACCGCGATCGGCATCCTGTTCCAGCGGCGGCTTCTCGCCTATGGCGCGACGCACCATCCCGTCGGGTCGGACCACGCGCTGGTCCCGACGGTGGTGCTGGGCGCCGTGCTGGGCGTGCTGGTGACCATATCATCGGTCGGCGCGGGCGCGGTGGGCATGACCGTGCTGCTGATGCTCTATCGCCGTCTGCCCATCCAGAAGCTGATCGGGTCGGACATTGCCCACGCGGTGCCGCTGGCGCTGGTCGCGGGGATGGGCCACTGGATGATAGGCGGAGTCGATACCACGCTGCTGGTCAACCTGCTGCTCGGGTCGATCCCCGGGGTGATCATCGGCAGCCTGCTGTCAACCCGCGCGCCGGATAACGTGCTGCGCCCGGCACTGGCATTCGTGCTCGTGCTGTCAGGGGTCAAGCTGCTGATGCACTGATGGGTCAAAGCCCCCTCGCCACCGCCCGCCGCAGGACATCGGCATAGACTTCGGGCTCCTGCGCGCCGGGGATCAGAAACTTGCCCTGGACAACCATTGCGGGAACCCCGCTGATGTTCATGTCCCAGGCCCGGGCCTCCTCACCCTTGACGATCTGGCCCAGCGATTCGTCGGTCAGCGCGGCACGAGCGGCCACCGGATCCAAGCCCTGTGCCGCCGCCACTTCGACCAGCACATCGGGGTTGGAGACGTTGCGGCGCTGCTGGAAGTGTGCGTCGAACAGTGCCAGCTTGAGCCGGGTCTGCGCCTCGGCTCCCGCCTCGATCAGCGCCCACTTGAGCAGCTTGTGCGCGGCAAAGGTGTTCCAGATGACGGTTGGCGGTTCCTCGCCCGCGCCGTGCCACCGGAAATCGTAACCGGCGCGGTCACCGAACTCGAGCAGCCGGGCCCGGTTCTCACCCGCCTGCTCCAGCGTACGGCCATATTTTCGAGCGACGTGATCGCGCCACTCCTCGCCTTCGGGCGCCATCTCGGGATTGAGCTCGAACGGAAGCCAGCGCACCTCGGCCTCGATCTCGCCCTCGAGGCTGTCCAGCGCCTTGCGCAACTGGCTGTAGCCGATGATGCACCACGGGCACATCACGTCGGACCAGATGTCGATCGTCAGGCGGGCAGGCGCGCTCATCGGGCCAGCCACCACTTGAGCAACTGGCAGGCGATGGCGTGCGGCGGCGGGGCAATGAAGCGCGCGTCGTCATCCCCGCGCATCGCCGCTTCAACCTCGGCACGGGTGAACCAGTCTGCCTCTTCCAGCTCGGTGCGATCGATCGTCAGATCGGCATTTTCGGCCACGGCGTAGCAGCCGATCATCAGGCTGGAGGGGA
>JAFEEP010000556.1 GCA_018241045.1 Pseudomonadota bacterium
ATGGTGTCCTCCTTGGAACGTAGGCGGTGAATGTGACATTCACAGGCTACGGGAGGCCTCCGACATTGCTGCGGCTAGCGCGGCAGCACCCCGCCGGTAGATCCTGGTAGATCCCGGCGGGGTGCTGGGGGAGGTTCAGCTGGCGGTCGGGGTGAGTGCCACGAGGAGTGCTCTGAGGGCGTCCACGGCCCCGTCGCGGGCCTCGAAGACGGCATCCATGGTGTCGGCCTCGGTAGAGTGCTCGGCCTCCTCGATCGCCGCCTGTGCGGCGCCGGTCAGCTCGCGCAGTCGGTCGGTGTCTGCGGCGAGCGCGAGCGGTGATCCGTGCTCGGTGATGTGCAGCGTCCAGCCGTCGCCGGTCGGGGTTGCCCACACGGTGGCGATCGCCTGTCCTTCGGGGGTGTCGAAGTCGACCTTGCCGAAGTCGTCGCCGTGGTGGGCGAGGATGCGGGCTCGGTCGTCGATGGGCATCGAGTACAGGTGGGAGTTGCTCGGCGTCCAGGTGGCTGGCTCGGCGCGCTGGCCGGTGTCGTAGGGGGTGAGTGCGGTGGTCATGGCTGGTCCTTTCGTCAGAGGGCCGGGGGGCGGGAGGTGTGCCCGCCCCCGGTGGTGTCAGGGGGTGAGCAGCTCGGCGATGATCTTGTCGACGGACTCGGCCGAGACCGTCACGGCGCAGGGGATGCAGACCTCTGTGCGGGTGTGGCGGATGTCCTCGTGGTCCAGGATCGTGACGACGTAGTTGTAGGCGTCCTGGACGCCGCACTCGGCGCAGGAGTACCCGACCGGCGGGGCGTCGGTCTCGGTGTCGTCGTCGATGCCCTGGCGGGCCAGCTCGACGGCCTGGCCGACCCAGTAGGCGACGGCCTGGTCGTCGACGACGAACGCGCCGTCGTCGATCGCATCGACGAGCGAGCCGCCGTGGTTGCTGGTCATCCGCTCGAGGATCGTCCGCGAGATCTCGTCGACGGTGAGGGGTGTGGTTGCCATGGTGTCCTCCTTGGAACGTAGCCGGTGAATGTGACATTCACAGGCTACGGGAGGCCTCCGACATTGCTGCGGCGAGCGCGGCAGCGCCCCGCCGGGATCTCCGGCAGGGCGCTGGTGGGGTCAGTCCTCGCCGGGGAGGGCGATGATGATGCAGGCCTGGCCGGTGAGGTTGTACCCCTCGATGCTCACGCGGAGTCGCTGGCGGCTGGCGGTGGTGGCGGTGCTCGGGTTGCCGGAGCGCGTGGTGTTCGGCACGCGCAGCACGTAGGTCTCGCGCGGGACGAGAGCGCCGGCGACCTGGCGGGCGGTGGGGCGAATGACGTTGAGCACGTCCCAAAATCGGGCGTCCTCGCTCTGCCAGTCGCCCTCGCGAGTCCACTGCACCGCGGCCTCGTAGGCGGCGCGGGTGAGCAGCACCGTGAGCCGGTATCCGGCCTCGAGCGCGGTGGCGGGGTTGAAGTGCAGCAGCAGCCCGTCCGCGACGGCCTCCTCTGCTGTGTAGACCGCGATGATCTCTGCGCCCTCGAACGGGTTTTCGCTCTGCTCGGTCATGGTGTCCTCCCGGATCGCTTGCTAGTGAATGTGACGCTTACACTCTATGCGAGGGGTCGGACATTGGGCCCGGAGGTTGAGCGCAGGACGATGGGGAGGCGGCGGCACGCATGACTGAGACGTGGATCTACGAGCGCACGGCGGACAACTCTGCGCGCTTCGTGCTGGGCACGGTGGGCGATAACCCTCTCGTGTGCGTCGGCGTGAACCCCAGCACCGCGGCGCCGGGAGACCCCGATCTCACCGTCAGCAAGGTCATGGGTTTCGCGGCCCGCAACGGGTTCGACAGCTGGGTGATGCTGAACCTCTATCCGCAGAGATCCACCGACCCCAAGGGCATGCACCTGGTGCACGACCCGCAGCTGCAAGCCGACAACGAGCGACACATCGCCGATCTCATCGGCGGACGCCAGCTCACGATCGTCGCCGCGTGGGGCGAGCTGATCCAAACCCGTTCCTACCTCCCGCTGATGCTTGAGGGCATCGCCTCGGTGACGGATGCCTCCGGCTGTGACTGGGTGTCGATCGGCGATCTGCTCAAGAGCGGACACCCCCGGCATCCGTCACGAGCCCGCTACACCTGGCCGTTGCAGAGCTTCGACGTGGCGAGCTATCTGGCCTAGGCGCTGGCAGTCGCGACGGCGCCCCGCCGGTTGATCCCGGCGGGGCACCGTGCGGCTATCCCTCGTCCTCCGGCCATTCCAGGCGGGGGTCGAAGTGGAACCGCTCGCGGCCCTCGTTGTGGGCGAGGTCTTCGCTGCGAGCTTCGTACTCGTCCTCACTGAGACGGGAGCCGTGACCGTTGGCCCAGGGCAGCGGGTCGCGATCGCCGTCACTCTCGGCCAGCCAGGTCTCACGCACGATGTGGTCGGCGATGTCGGTGTGCCCCAGCTCGTCGAACAGGTCGGCGAGGATGCGGCCCTCGGTCATGTTGATCGAACCGAACACGTCGTCATGCCACCCGCCGATCATGTCGGCCGCGGCCGCGACGACGGCGAGGTCGGGGATCGTTCCGCTGCTCATCGCTGCACCCCTCCCAGTCCCCAGTCGGCTCGTTCCTCGTCGGCCATCCACACGGCCCGGTCGAGCGCGTGGTGGATGTCGATACCGCGTGCGTCGGCCAGGTGCACGAGATCCGTGAGCACGTCCCGGATCGCCTGGTCCGGCTCGCTCGGCTCGTCGTCGTACCAGGCCGCGATCAGCGTGTCCGTGCGGAACCGCGAGCGCTGCATGGTGTCGGTCTCGGTGTTCGCGTGCAGCTCGCGGCTCATCGTGAGCTCGAGCTGCGTGGTGGGGTTTGCCATGGTGTCCTCCCGGATCGTTGGCTAGTGAATGTGACATTTACAGCCTAGGGAGGGGGTCAGACATTGGCCGCGGCGAGCGCGACGATGCCCCGCCGGATGATCCCGGCGGGGCATCGAGTAGAGCGTCAGCTGCGGATGCCGCGCGCCCAGTAGAGCGCCCTCGGCAGGTCGAACCGTGCCGCGATGCCGTCGTGGGCGATGTGCAGCGCGCTCGCCGCGTACCGGCGCGTGGGGAGCGGCTGGATGCGCTGCGGGTGCACGTCTCGCTCGTGAGCATGGTGCGGGGTGCTGCCGGTCAGGATGCGGCGGGCCGTGCCCTGGTAGGCGCGGTCGGCGTAGCCGGTGATGACCTGGAAGGCCACGAAACCGGGCCCGCCCCACGGGGCCGCGTACTCCGTGTCGAACAGCCGCCACGTCTCGGTGATCGTCCGCGCGGCCGGATCGAAGCTGCGAGTGTGGATGACCGCCTCCGGGTCGTCCGGCCGCTCCGCCTCGATCGCGTCCAGCGCCGTGCCCAGCCGGTCGAGCACGCGGCGAGCGCGAGCGATCTCCTCGCGGCTGCTGATCGCGTCGTGGTCGCCGCGGTCGATCGAGTGCACCCACTCGTCACAGGCCCACGCGGTGAGCGGGAACGTCTCAAGGCAGGCCCAGTCGCGGAACGCCTCAACGATCGGGTTGCGCCGGGTCGCGCTCGCCGCGGTCACTGTGCCGCCGCCAGTCGCAGGTCGCGCAGCCAGGTGACCTCTTGGGCGTCGAGAACGTGCCCGGCGGTGATCCAGTCGGCGGCATCGTCGGTGCCGTCGAGATCGCGGAGCGTGTACACCTGGCCGGGGGCGTCGTCGTGCTCGGGGTCGCCGTCGTAGGTCGTGCCGTCGTCGGGGAACCCGCGGATGCGACCGGTGCTCTCGGTGGTGTCGATCTGCGCGACGGCAGCGCCGTCGATGAGGGACACGTACCCGTGCACGTCGATGCCTGCGGCCTCGCCCGCGTGGTCGGCGACGGCCCGCTCGGCTGCGCCGGTCGCGAGGGCGCGGATCGCG
>JAFEEP010000557.1 GCA_018241045.1 Pseudomonadota bacterium
AGTCGCGCTCAAACAGGTAAAGCAGCAACCGCGCCGCTTCGCCGCGTTCGCCGGTCAGGCCGCCCCCCTGAGATTGGCTGGCGCGTTCGATCAGCAGGCGGGCGTCATCGTGCGCCAGGGGCAGCAGCTTCTGGATCTGTTCAAGGCTGGCGACGCGGAACGGGGTGTCGCCGGATTGCCGGGTGCCGAGCAGTTCGCCGCCGCCGCGCAGTTCCAGATCCTCCTCGGCGATGCGGAAGCCGTCCTGCGTTTCGCGCATCAGCGCCAATCGCCGCTTGGCAGTTTCTGACAGAGAATCGCCGCGCAGCAGCAGGCAGGTGCTCGCCGCACTGCCCCGCCCGACCCGACCGCGAAGCTGGTGCAACTGGGCAAGGCCAAACCGCTCGGCCTGTTCGATCACCATTAACGTCGCGTTGGGAACATCGACCCCGACCTCGATCACCGTGGTCGCGACCAGCAGCCGCGCCTCGCCGCGCACGAAGCGCTCCATCGCCGCGTCCTTGGCCTCGGGCCGAAGCTGGCCATGGACCAGCACCACCGCGTCGCCGAACCGCACTTTCAGCTCGGCAAAGCGCGCCTCTGCGGCGGCCAGGTCCTCGCTTTCCAGTTCACGGACCATCGGGCAGACCCAATAAGCCTGCTGTCCGCCCTCCAGATGGCGCCCGATCGCGTCGATAACGTCGGCGAGCCGTTCGATCGCGACGACGCGGGTGTCAATCGGCTGGCGGCCCGGGGGCATCTCGTCGAGCTTTGAGACGTCCATCTCACCATATTGCGCCAGCGTCAGGGTGCGCGGGATCGGGGTGGCGGTCATCGCCAGGCAATGCGGGGTTCGCTTGCCCTTCTGCGCCAGCATCAACCGCTGGCCGACCCCGAAGCGGTGCTGTTCGTCGATCACCACCAGCGCAAGGTTCTTGTACTGCACCGCCTCCTGAAAGATCGCGTGCGTGCCGACGACAATCCCGATCGAACCATCATGTAGCCCCATCAGGATCGATTCGCGCGCCTTGCCCTTGTCGCGGCCGGTCAGCAGCGCGATTTCAACGCCGGTCCCGGCGGCCATGCGCGTCAAGGTTTCATGATGCTGGCGGGCGAGGATTTCAGTGGGGGCGAGCAGCGCTGCCTGCGCCCCGGCCTCCACCGCGATCAGCATGGCCTCCAGCGCCACCACGGTCTTGCCCGAACCGACATCGCCTTGCAGCAGCCGCAGCATCGGCGCGCCTTGCGCCATGTCGCCTTCGATCTCCGCGATCGAGCGTTGCTGTGCCCCGGTCAGGGCAAAGGGCAGTTGCACGCGCGCGCGCAGATGCCCGTCGCCCTGCAACGGCGTACCACTGCGCGCGCGGTTGGCGTTGCGCACCAGCATCAGCGCGAGGCTGTTGGCGAGCAATTCGTCGTAGGCCAGCCGGTCCCGCGCCGATCCATGCTCGCCCTTGTGCGCCAGTTCCAGCGCATCGCGCCATGCTGGCCACTGCATCCGCTCGAACAGGCCAGGCTCGATCCATTCGGGCAACGCGGGCACGCTTGTGAGAGCCTGCTGGACCAGTGCCGTGATCCGCCCCTGCGTCAGCCCTTCGGACAGCGGATAGACCGGCTCGACCAGTTGTCCCAGCGCGACGGCGCTTTCCTCTGCGACATGGTCGGGGTGAACGATCTGGAGCATCTGCCCGAACTGGTCGAGCCGTCCGGCGATCCAGCGCTTTTCCCCCAGCGGCAATTGCTTCTTGCCGCTGTAGGACGCGCGCCCGAAATAGGTGATCGCGCACACGTTGCCCGCCGCATCGCTGGCCAGCACGCGGAAAGGGCCGCGCCCGGCAGAGGCGCGGTATTCAACCGGGGTGAGCGCGACGACGATGTTCTCGCCCACGCTCGCCGCATCGAGATCGGTCACCGCGCGGCGTTCGACGAAGCGATCGGGCAGGTGATAAATGAAATCGCGCACCCGGGTCAGGCCCAGTCGTTCCAGCGGACGGGCCAGCCCCGGCCCTACGCCCTTCAGGCTGTCAGCGGCGACGAACAGGGGATTGAGGCGATCGGGACGCATTGTCCGCAAGCGTTAGCGTCTAGCCTGCGGCTTGCACAGCCTCCCACGCCGAACGCACGGCATCGATCGTGATCCGCGCATCTTCCGGCGTTGTCGCGATCGAGCAGACCGACACGCGCATGATCCATTGCCCCCGCCACAGCGCGGTGCCCATGAAGGCCACCCCGTCGCGCTGGATCTGGTCGACCGTCGCCTGGGTCAGGCGATCGCCCTCGTCCTCACCGCGATCCGCGCCAAAGCGGACGACGAACTGGTTGAGCTCGGGCTGGTTGAGGACCGACACGCCGGGAATCGCCGCCAGGCCCTCGGCAAGCATTTGCGCGATCTGCACATCATCGTCGACCATCCGGGCGATCCCCGACCGGCCCAGCCGCCGCATCATGGCCCATGCGGCAAACCCCCGCGCGCGGCGCGACAGCTCAGGAACATAGGCGCCGGGGTGGCGATAGTCCTGGTTGTCGCGGGTCAGATAGCTGGCCTGCATATCCATCGCCCGGCGATGCGCTTCTTCATGGCGAACGATGGTGAACCCGCAGTCGTAGGGAGTCTGCAACCACTTGTGCCCGTCAGTGGCCATCGAATCGGCAAGCTCGATCCCGTCGAGCAAGTGACGGTGCCGCTCGCTCGCCCGCGCCCACAGGCCGAAGGCGCCATCGACGTGAACCCAGCCCCCGGCATCGTGAACCAGGGGCACGATCCGGGCGAAGGGATCGCTGACCCCGGTGTTGATCTGCCCAGCCTGGCCGATCACGATGACCGGGTCGCTGCTGGCCTTGAGGGCCTGTTCCAGCGCACCTGGCTTCATCCGGCCAAGATCGTCGGTAGCGATGGTGGTCACGCGCTTTTCGCCCAGGCCAAGGTAACGCAGCCCGGAAAAGATCGTGTTGTGCGCATCGGCACCGACCAGCACCCGCAGGTTCGGCGCGCCGTAGAGCCCGTCCTCCTCCACGTTCCAGCCCTGACGCCGCAGTAGCTCGCCGCGCGCTGCCGCAAGCCCGACGAAGTTGGCGATGGTCGCGCCGCTGACCAGGCCGACCGAGCTTTCCGGCGGCAGGTCCAGCAATTCGAGCAACCAGCGCGCGGCAACTGCCTCCACCGCGGCACCCGCCGGGCTCATCGGGATGCCGGCGCAGTTCTGGCCCCAGGCCGAAGTCAGCCAGTCCGCCGCCACTCCGGCAAGATGCGAATGGCCGTTGACCCAGGCGTAGAAGCGCGGTGCGACGATCCCGCGCAGACCATCGCGCGCGCCGGCATCAAGCTCGGCAATCAGTTTGAGCGCGTCGGTTCCGGTTTCAGGCACCGGACCATCGAACCGGGCGTGAATCTCGCCATATCCGGCGACTTTGACCAGCGGCGCGGCGGCCACCTCGCTGCGATAGTCGGCAGCCAGCCGCGCTGCCAGTTCCAATGCCGCGAAATCCTGCTCGCTCGTATGCAAAGTCTTTGCCTCCATTGCCGGGCCACACGACTTGCAGGCCCGCAATCCACGCCCTAATCGCGCGTCATGATCGACGCATCCCGAATCAAGCGATTGAAGTTTCGCGCCTGGCACCGCGGCACGCGCGAGGCCGACTACATGATCGGATGCTTCTTTGACCGTTATGGCGCTGAATGGGGCGAAACTGAGGTCGCCTGGTTCGAAGCCCTCCTCGATGAGGAAGACGTCGACATCATGGGTTGGGCGCTGGGCAGCCTGGCCGTTCCGCCCGAATATGCCGGGCCGCAGATGGATGCGTTCAAGAAGCTGGATTACGTCGAAATCCCGCGCTGACAGACCAGTCGGCACCCGCTAAGGCACGGTTTCGATCCCATACCCCGTTGGCCCAGAAATCGGCCTGCGGGGCAATGCTTGTTGCGCGAGTGCCATGCCCGACCTGTCCCGATTGCTCACCGCCCGCACGCCCGTCACCCTCGCCGCGCTGGCAAGGGGGGCGCAGCC
>JAFEEP010000558.1 GCA_018241045.1 Pseudomonadota bacterium
CTCGGCCTTTTCAGCCTTGGGCTTGGCTTCCTTCTTTGCCGCGGGCTTTTCCGCCTTTTCAGCGTCAGCCTTGTCGGCAGCGGCCTTCTTGGCCGGAGCCTTCTTGGCGGGCTTGGCGTCCTTGGCCGGGGCTTCTTCCTCGACCTCGATCGCGGCCTGCAACTCGTCGCGAGTCACGGTCTTTTCGGTGACGTCGGCCTTGTCGAACAGGAAATCGACGACCTTGTCCTCGTAAAGCGGCGCGCGCAGCTGGGCGGCGGCCATCGGGTCCTGCTGGACGTATTCGTAGAAACGCTGGCGGTCTTCCGGACGATACTGCTGCGCGGCCTGGGCCATCAGCATCTGCATTTCCTGCTGGCTGACCTCGACGTTGTTGGCCTGGCCGATTTCCGAAAGAAGCAGGCCAAGGCGGACCCGGCGCACGGCGATGGCGCGGTAATCGTCCTTCTCGTCCTCGATTTCCTTGAGCGCGGCGGCGGGATCTTCCTCGCCCTGGGCTTCCTGGGTAAGCTGCTGCCAGATCTGGGCAAACTCGGCCTCGACCATGCTCGGCGGCACGTCGAAATCGTGACCGGCGGCAAGCTGGTCAAGCAACGCGCGCTTCATCTGGGTGCGGGTCAGGCCGGCAGTTTCCTGCTCAAGCTGGCCGCGCAGCAGGCCCTTGAGCTGCTCCAGGTCGGTCAGGCCCAGGCTCTTGGCGAAATCGTCGTCGACCGTGGTTTCGCCGGGAACCTTCACTGCCTTGACCACGATGTCGAAGGTGGCGTCCTGGCCCTTGAGGTTTTCGGCCGGATAATCCGCCGGGAAGGTCACGGTGATGACCGTCTCGTCGCCGTCCTTGACCCCGACGAGCTGTTCCTCGAAGCCGGGGATGAAGCGGCCAGCGCCCAGTTCCAGCGCGGTGTCCTGCGCCGAACCGCCATCGAACTCCACACCATCGAGCTTGCCGACGAAGTCGATGATGATCTGGTCGCCGTTCTCGGCCTTCTTGCCCTTCTTGGCGTCGGTGAAGTTCTTGGCGCCGGCGGCCAGCTTGGCGAGCTGTTCGTCAACCTCGGCATCGCCGACCGGCACGATCAGCTTGTCGAGCTTGAGCCCGTCGAGCGACGGGGCGGCGATCAGCGGCAGCACTTCAAGGCTGACGGTCAGCGCCGCATCCTGGCCTTCCTCGTAACCGGGGGCCAGCTCGATCTGCGGCTGCATCGCGGGGCGCAGCTTGTTATCGGCGACGACCTGGTCGATCGCTTCGCGAACCGAGGTGTTGAGCGCTTCCTGGTGGAGCTGCGGGCCGTGCATCTTCTTGACCAGATTGGCCGGAACCTTGCCCGGACGGAAGCCGGGCATACGCACCTGCGGGGCGATCTTGCTGACTTCGTCATCAATCTTCGCGGCGATGTCCTTCGCCGTGATCGTCACCGAATAGGCGCGCTTCAAACCTTCGTTGGTGGTCTCGACAATCTGCATGACAATACAAAGCCTTCTCGAACAGCATCCCGTTCGCCGGATCCCGTGCGGGAGGAACTGGTGCGGGCGAAGGGACTCGAACCCCCACATCTTGCGATGGCAGGACCTAAACCTGCTGCGTCTACCAATTCCGCCACGCCCGCGCGCCGACGAAGCCTAGAATCAAGCGGTGGCCCTTAGTGGGCATGAGCCGAAAGGGCAAGCGGGCACAGCCTTCCATCCGCCATTGCCCGCGCCCACCCGTGGGAACGACGCGAGGAGCGATGCCCGGCGCGCCCGTTATTGCAGCCCCAGAACCCCGGCGATCCGCGCGATCCAGCCCAGTTCCTGCCGGGCATCGCGCGCCGGGGCGGCAGGCACCGGGCAATCGAGGCAGAAAGCCTGCGCACCGCGCGTCCCCATCATCCGGCGCAGGCTGTCGAGCCCGCTGGCGAGCTGCCGATCCTGCCGCGCCGAAACCATGCCGGCGAGATCGCTGGTCGGTGCGCCCTCGTCCGCGCTGTCCTCGTCGCCGCCGGTCAGCCGCTCGATCAGGCTGGCATAACGATTGTCGCTGCGGCCATAGAACTGCGGGTGCCAGTCATCGCCCAGCTTGGCCGCCTGGGCAG
This sequence comes from Pseudomonadota bacterium, assembly GCA_018241045.1. Taxonomy (GTDB): domain Bacteria; phylum Pseudomonadota; class Alphaproteobacteria; order Sphingomonadales; family Sphingomonadaceae; genus Novosphingobium. Next base: position 2,073 of record JAFEEP010000558.1, read on the forward strand.
CCCAGGCGACGGCATCGTCAAGCCCGCCGAACTGATCGACCAGCCCGTTCTGCCGGGCCGTGCCGCCGTCCCACACCCGCCCTTGCGCGATCGCATCGATCTGTTCGGGCGTCTTGCCGCGCGACTTGCCGACCAGGCCGATGAACCGGCCATAACCGCTCTCGATGCTCGCCTGGATCATCTGCTCAACCTCGGGGGTCAGGCCGCTCATCACGTCGGGCTGGCCCGACAGCGGCGTGGTCCGCACCCCGTCGCCCTTCACCCCGTATTGCGCCAGGGTGCGTTCGAAGCTGGGAATCAGCGCGAAGATTCCGATCGACCCCGTGATCGTCGAAGGCTCGGCAAAAATCCGCTGTGCCGGGGTGGAAACCCAGTAGCCGCCGCTCGCCGCAAGGTTGGCCATGGACACCACCACGGGGCGCTTTTTCGCCTTGAACCGTTCGATCGCGCCGCGGATCTGCTCCGAGGCGAAAACCGAACCGCCGGGCGAATCGACCCGCAGCACCAGTGCGGGGGCATCGTCGGCATTGGCCTTGTCGATCAGGCGGGCGATGCGCTCACCCCCCGCGGTGCCCGGCCCGGCCTTGCCGTCGACGATCTCGCCCGCGACGGTAACCACGGCCACGGCCTTGCCCGCCGATGCTTCGGGATGCGCGGCGAGCAGCGCCGCCATCGAGGTATGGGCAAAGCTGCCCGGCCGGGTGCTGGCCGAATCCTCGCCGACGATCTGCTTGACCCGTTCGCCGAACGCGACCTTGTCGCCGACCTGATCGACCAGCCCTGCCGCCTTGGCCGCCTGGGCCATGTCGCCGCCGCTGGCCTTGAGCCAGGCGACCGGATCGCCGGTAACCTTGGCGATGTCGGCCTTGGGCCGCGCCTTGGCGACGTTGGCCTTCCATTCCTCCCACAGCGCAGCATAGAGCGCGCGGCGCGCCTCCTGCGAGGGGGCCGAGGCGGCATCGCGGATATAGGGTTCGACGAAGTCCTTGTAGGTCCCGACCTTGAAGACGTGAACGTTCACCTTGAACCGTTCAAGCAGCGGGCCGAAGTAGAGGTGATTGCCCCCCGGCCCCGCGACCACGGCGCCGCCAAGCGGATCGACCCAGGCCTCGCTGGCATGGGCGGCGAGCATCACGCCATCGTCGGCATAGCCCGCGGCATAGGTCAGCACCGGCTTCTTGGCGGCGCGCACCGCGTCCATCGCTGCCCCGATCTCTTCCATGTGAACCTGGCCGCCGCCGCCGAACGAGCTGAGATCGAGCACCACCGCCTTGATCCGGCTGTCGTCGGCCGCGGCGCGGATCGCGCGGGCAACGTCGCGGGCGCGGTGCTGCTTTTCGGGCTGGGCCTGCGACAGCACCAGGTCGAGCGGATCGACTTCCGCCGGTTCCTCGACCACGGTGCCGTCGAGCTTGACCAGCAAGGCCCCGTCGCGGACCACGCCCGCGCTGGGCCGGGTGGTCAACACCGCGAACAGCCCGAGGAAGAACAGCAGCATGAACATGAGGACAAGCCCGTCCTTGATCGCGACGAGCAGGTGCCAGACCTTGCGGGCAAAAATCATTCGTGAAGCCTCAATCCAGTTTCACGCCGACATAGGCAGCGGCGCTAGCAAAGGCCAGCACCGCTTCGACCAGCGCCCGATGGCTTCCGCCGGGCTGCAATTCGCGGCTGTTCGGTGCTTTCCTGCATGACGGCGAACAGCCACAACCGGACCATGGATGCACGCCGCCATTTTCCGCCCCGAAGCCCCGTATTCCCGCGATCGGGGCGCGGAGGTTTCCACGCGCACGACCGTGACAACTTTGTGAACTTGTTCAGCTTGGGGGATGCTTTGCTGTCTCGCCTTGCCCCAAACGCCAACCGCGTCTAAGGCGCTGTCTTCAATGACATCAGCAGAACCATCGCCATCGGGCCGCTATCCAGCAGGCTCCGCTGCCTTCCCGCACCGCGACCTGACGGGGCTGGCCGGCCTTGCCCCGTGGGAAATCCAGTTCCTCCTCGACGAGGCGGAACAGTGGGTCGAACTGAACCGCCAGCCCAAGAAGCACAACGACCGGCTGGCCGGGCTGACGATCATCAACGCCTTCTTCGAAAACTCGACCCGCACGCTGCTGAGCTTCGAGATCGCGGGCAAGCGGCTCGGCGCCGATGTGGTCAATATGCTGGTCGCCCAGTCGAGCGTGAAGAAGGGCGAAACGCTGATCGACACGGCGATGACCCTCAACGCCATGCACGCCGATGCGATGGTGATCCGTCACCAGAGCAGCGGCGCGGTACGGTTGATCGCAGAGAAGGTCGATTGTCCGGTGCTCAATGCCGGAGACGGCCAGCACGAGCACCCGACGCAAGGGCTGCTCGACGCGCTGACGATCCGCAATTTCATGCGGGATCGTGGGGCCAAGGGCGATTTCGGCGGGCTGACCGTGACGATTTGCGGCGACATCCTGCACAGCCGGGTCGCCCGGTCGAACATCCATTGCCTGACCACGCTGGGGGCTGAGGTGCGCGTTTGCGCCCCGCCCGCGCTGATGCCCGCCGATATCGAGGCGATGAAGGTCACCCCGTTCCACGATTTCGACGCCGCGCTGGCCGGGGCGGACGTGGTGATGATGTTGCGCCTCCAGCAGGAGAGGATGAGCGGCCAGTTCATCCCCTCCCCCCGCGAATACCGCCACCTCTATGGCCTGACTATGGACCGGTTGGCCAAGGCGAAAGGCGACGCACTGGTCATGCACCCCGGCCCGATGAACCGCGGGATCGAGATCGACAGCAATGTCGCGGATCTGGCCGGGCGCTCGGCCATCACCACCCAGGTCGAGATGGGCGTGGCGATCCGCATGGCCTGCCTTGACGTGCTGACCCGGCGAAGCCGCGGCGTGGAGGGTTGGGCATGAGGCCGCTTGCTCCCCTGACCATCGCCAATGGCCGTCTGGTCCTGCCCCAGGCGGAACCCCAGCCCGGCGCGCTGCGCTGCGAGGGCGACCGGATCGTGGCACTGGGCGCCGATGTGAAGGCACAGGACGGTGACCGCGTGATCGACGCCAAGGGCGCGCTGATCGCCCCGGGGCTGGTCGATCTGGGCGTCTTCGCGATCGACAAGCCCGCGCTGCACTTCGGTGGGATCACCCGCGCCGCGCTCATGCCCGATCAATCCATGGTGCTCGACAAGGCGGCGGCGGTGCGGTTTGCCGCGCAATCAGGCAAGCCGGACCTGTGGGTTCATCCCCTCGCCGCCGCGACCAAGGGGCTTGACGGCGCAGACCTCGCCGAACTGGCGCTGATGCGCGATGCCGGCGCGCGCGCGGTCGCCACCGGACGGCGCTGGATCGGTGACAGCGGGACGATGTATCGCCTGCTGTCCTATTGCGCGATGCTGGGGCTGGTCGTGGTCACCCATGCCGAGGACGCTGGGCTGACTGGCTCTGCCGTCGCCACCGCCGGGGAAATGGCCACCCGGCTGGGCCTGCCCGCCGCCCCGGCCGAGGCAGAGGCGCTGGCGATCGCGCGCGACCTGCACCTCGCTGAACTGACCGGGGCGCGGCTCCATATCCGTCAGGTCACCACGGCGCGCGGGCTCGAACTGGTCCGCGGCGCCAAGGCGCGCGGCATCGCGGTGACGGCGGGGGTAACCCCGGCGCATTTCATGCTCTCGGACGTCGCGATCGGCGATTTCCGCACCTTCACGCGCTTTTCTCCGCCGCTGCGCAGCGAGGCTGACCGGCAGGCGGTGCGCGCGGCGATCGGTGATGGCACGATCGACGTGATCTCCTCGGGCCACGATCCGCGCGGACCGGAGGACAAGCGCCTGCCCTTCGCCGATGCCGAACCGGGAATGGCCGGGGCCGAAACGCTGCTGCCTCTGACCCTGGCGCTGGTGCGCGAAGGGGTGATCGACATGGCCCGGGCCTTCACTCTGCTCGCCGCCAATCCGGCCGCATTGCTTGGGGTCAATGCGGGAAGGCTGGCCGTAGGCCATCAGGCGGACCTGGCACTGGTCGAACCTGAACGGCCGTGGGTGGTCGATTCGGACAAGATGGCCGCCAGCGCGGGAAACACGCCTTTCGACAAGCAGGGCGTCGAGGGCCGCGTCACCGCGCTGTTCAAGGGCGGCGTCGCGGTCGGTTGACGGCAAGAACCCTCCCCCGTGGAGGCGGGAGAGGGTTCAGGCGCGATCCGACTGTTATGTTATAAGGCGGGTAATTCAGCGGCGGGCGGTGGCCGGTCCGGCAGCGCCGCGCACGGCGACCTGGACCGGGCGGGCAGGCTGCTTCGCCAGGGCCAGCGCAGGAGCGGTTGCGGCCTTGCCGGTCGGGGCGAAGCGGTTGACGTCATAGGCGAAGCACACCCCGCCGCGGGTCTTCACGGTCGAGCACAGACCCGAGGCCGAACGCGAATCAAAGCCGGCGGCGGCAACCCGCCAGAACTGCTTGCCGCGCACGGTGGCCTGGGTGATCTGCATATTGAACTTGCGCAGTTCGGGGTTCTTCGCGGCGAAGATGCCCCAGGCGCGGCGCGCGCCCTGCGCGCTTGAGAAGCTGCCAAGCTGGACGGCGTGGCTGCCCTTGGCGGTAATCGCTGCGGTGCGCGGGCGCAGCCCGGCGCGATGCAGCGTCTTGATCGAGGTGGCGACGCGGACCGGCGCCGGTGCCTTGGCCGCAACCGAAACAGGTGCGGCGGCGACCGGTTCGGGAGTGAAGGCGCTGGCGAATGTCTGCTGCGCGGCGGGCGCGGGAACCACGGCGGGTGCCGGGGCCGGAGCATCGACCGGAGCGTACTGGGCAAGCTGGGCGCCAGTCTGCGCCGGGACAACGGGTGCAGGAGCGGCACCGACGGCGGGCAGTTCGCCATTTGCGGCAACCGCCTTGATCGCACCGGTTTCGGCGGCGAGCTGTTCCTGTGCCGGGCTATCGCCACCCAGGGCAAGCGCCTTCGGCTGGCCTGGATCGTCACGCAGCGGGGCGTGGATCAGACCGGCAACGCGGGCCTTGGCGTCCTCGGGCTTGGCCATGCTGGCCCACTGGCTGAGCCGCGCGTCGATCTGGTCGGCGGGAAGGTCCTGCGCCGCCATGACCCGCGCTTCCTTCCAGCGCCCATCGAGCGCGTAGGCATAGGCAAGGTTCTGGCGCAGCTTGGCCGAATTGTCTCCGGCGCGAAGCTGATCGGCCAGGATCGCGACGCCGCGGCCCGATTCGCCCGCCAGGGCCAGGGCCAGGCCAAGGTCAGAGCCGGGGATGGCATCGCGCCAGTCATCAAGGATCGCCACGGCTTCGCGGTCATGCCCGGCGGCGATGTTGGCAAGGGCGAGCCCCAGCGCGGTGCGGGCACTATTCTCGCCCAGCTTCATCGCGTCGTTGTAAGTGGTCACCGCCGATTCGAAGCGGCCTGCCTTGAAATAGGCCTGCCCCAGGACCGAACGGTACGAAGGTTCGCGCGGGTTGGCAGCGACCGCAGCTTCGGCCAGTTCGATCGCCTTGTCGACCTTGCCCTTGGCCAGCGCCTTCGATGCTTCGGCCATGGTGTCATCGGGGCTCGACTTGGCGACGGCGCTGGCGCTCATCGTCCCGCTGGCGAGCAGCGCGGCGGCGGCAACCCCGGCGAGGCCGAGCGGCAGGCCGATGACCTTGGCTTTGCGGCTGATGCGGATGGCGTTCATGGGCGGTCCCCCTTCAGATGGTCAGGATTGGCGAGGCTTGGCGCGAACCTGCGCGGCAAGCGCGGCCACGTCGGGCAATTCGTCGAGCAGACGGTCGATCGCGTCAGTCACCAGTTGCTGCGCGCTGCGGCCCTTGACCGTGCAGGCCAGGCGTAGTTTGAGGTGGCGTTCGGCATCGACCCGCAAAGTGAAGGCGGCGCGGCGCCCTTCGGCGAGGGCCGAGCGGCGGTCAGCGGCAGCGCGGCGAGAGGCAGCGTGAGCCTGGCGTTCGACGTCTGGCAAGATGCTGTAGACATCAGCACCGGCGAAATCGTCGTCGTGGCCCATGTCGTTCCAGCCCAGATCCTCGACCTGACGGGCCAGCGCATCGAGCTGCAACGGCGCCAGTTGCGGGCGCATCGCCGGCTTCGCGCCGCCCTTGCGGGCGAGCAGGCTGGGGCTCA
>JAFEEP010000559.1 GCA_018241045.1 Pseudomonadota bacterium
GGGCCTGACAGCCACGACAGTTTCCACCCGCATCAAGCGGATGGAGGACGCCAATCAGCTGCGCGTGGTGGCCGTTTCGGACTTCACCGCGCATGGCTACAACGTGCTGTTGCGCGTCGCCGTGGAGGTGGACGGCCGCCCTGCATCCGAAGTGGCGCAGGAACTTGCCGCACTGCCCGAAGTCGTCGCCGCGCACATGGTAACCGGCGGCCATGACATCGATATGCTGGTGGCGCTGCACGATTTCGAAGACCTGTCCGGATTCCTGATGGACCACCTTTCCACCGTGCGCGGCATTCGCTCGCTGACCCCGGCGATCGTGGTCGACATCATCAAGTACAATTTCGACGTCGCCCCCATTGAGGGCCGGGAGTAACACCGATGTCTACCCCGCTCCTCGACTCGCTCGACCATCAACTGATCGACCTGCTCTCCCGCGATGCACGCGTGTCCAACCGCAAGATCGCCGCCGAACTGGGCGTAACCGAAGGGACCGTCCGCGGCCGGATCAAGCGGTTGCAGCAGGACGGGCTTATCGCCTTTACCGCGATCACCGGGTTCGAAATGGGCCAGCGCGCGCGGCTTGCCTTCATCAACATCCAGGCCGACGTCGACCGCGTGCGCGATCTGGCGCGCACGATCAGCGACATTCCCGGCATCAACGCCGTGCTCGTCACCATGGGGCCGTTCAACATCACGGCCATGTGCCTGATTGACGAGCTTGACGTGCTGGTCGAACTGGCCTCGGACAAGATCCTCGCACTCGACGGGGTGCATCACGTCGAAACGTCGATCGCCGTGAAGACCGTAAAATACAACGCGCGCATGGCCAAGATCACCCGGCCCGAAGTGCTCGACGACGAGAACTGAAGCCCGGGCTGCCGCCGGTCCATGAAGGGTTGGCGGCACATTGCCCCGATCCAGCGCAAAGCGATGAATATCCCCGCGCCATCGCCGCTTGCCGGCGGGGCGGCCTTGAGCCTGCTGAACCGTTGGGGCCCGGGCGTGGACCTTGCGGATCTCGCGCAACGGTTCCCGGACCGGATTGCCGGCAAATGGCCCGCTACCAATGGCGAACCCATCAGGACCAGGGGAGCATACTCCAGCCGCATCCCCGCTGCATTCGAGGATGAAATCCGGCATTTTTCAATTTATTCGTATTTCAAATCTCCTATTTTTACGCATAGGATTGACAAGGTGCATGGATTCAACGCAGATGCGTGAAACAGACAACTTCGGGAGAGATCACCATGACTCAGGATTTCGCCGGTCAGGTAGCCATCGTCACCGGCGGCAGTGATGGCATCGGCCTCGCCACCGCCCGCTTGCTCGCCGCGCGTGGCGCAACGGTGGTGATTTGCGCCCGCCGCCCCGAAAAGCTTGAGGAAGCCCGCGCCGAAATCGCCAGGGTGGGCAAAGTCGAGGCGCACCAGCTCGACGTTTCGGACGAAGCCGCCTTCACCACTCTGGTCGAGGATGTCGCCGCCCGGCATGGCCGACTCGATATGCTCGTCAACAACGCCATGTCGGTTCACTATGCCCCCATCCAGCATCTTTCGCTGCAGCATTGGCGCAAGGACTTCGCCGTGAACGCAGACGCGGTTTTCGTCGGAACCAAAGCGGCGATGAAGGTCATGGCGACGCAAGCCCAGACCGGCCGTCAGCGCGGTTCGATCGTCAACATCGCATCCACTTGTGGCATCCGCGCTGCGCCGAACATGGCCAGCTATTCTGCATCCAAGGCAGCCCTGATCCACTTCACCGCCGCGGCCGCCATGGAAGGCGCACCGCTGGGCATCCGCGTCAATGCCATTGTACCGGGACAGGTCCAGACCGCCGCGACAGCCGACTTCGCCGCTCGTGCGCCGGACGTAGCCGAGCGCACCGCCTCAGCCATCCCGATGGCGCGTGGCGGCGATCCCGAGGAACTGGCCGAGGCGATCGTGTTCATGCTCTCACCGGCAGCGAGCTATATCACCGGCACGGCGCTGCCTGTCGATGGCGGCAAGGCCGCGCAGCTTTACCTGCCGGGCTGAAGCGCCGCTTTCGCCCGACCCCCATCCTTACCCGGAAGCCGCGCGCCCATGGACTTTGCCCTTTCAGACGAACAGCAGATGATCGCCGACACCGCGCGCGCCTTCTTCTCTGAAAACGCCACCTGTGAACGCACCCGCCAGGCAATGGCGGCAGGCGGTGCGGACGCGGGGATCGACCGTGAATTGTGGCGCGCGTTCTGCACCGACCTTGGTCTTTCGGGGGTCGGCATTGCCGAGGCGGCGGGCGGCGCAGGGCTGGGTCTTGTCGAACTGGCGCTTGTTGCGGAAGCTGCTGGCGCGCAGGTCGCCGCGTTGCCGATGCTCGGCAGCCTTGCGCTCTGCGCGCAGGCGGTCGCCGCAGGCGGCACCGCCGCGCAGCGCGACGCCATCCTCCCGGCACTGCTCTCGGGCGAAGCGATCGCTGCCTATGTGCACGACCCTGCCCTGCGCGCCGAAGGTGATCTCCTGACCGGCGAAAGCCGCTTCGTCCTCCACGGCGGCGCGGCGCAGTGGTTTGTGGTGACGTCCAACAGCGGCGCGTGGATCGTGCCTGCGGACGCGCCCGGGGTGACCGTGCGAATCCAGACGACGATGGACCAGACCCGTCCGCTTGCCTGTGTCACGCTGACCGGGGCGCAGGGGCAACCATTGACCGATCCCCCTGCGGCTATCGCCCGCGCCCACACCTGCGGCTTCATCACACTCGCGGCCGAGGCGCTGGGCGGAGCGCAGGCGACGCTGGACCGGACAGTCGCCTACGCCATGGAGCGGGTCCAGTTCGGCCGTCCGATCGCCTCGTTCCAGGCGTACAAGCACCGGCTGGCGGACATGATGATCGAGATCGAACAGGCTCGTTCGGCCGTGTGGTGGGCGGCATGCGCCGCGGATGAAGCGAGCGATGAGGCTGATCTTGCCGTGCACGCCGCCAAGGCCTTTTGCGCCGACACCTACTTCATGTGCGCGGGCAACATGATCCAGCTGCACGGCGGCATCGGCTTCACCTGGGAGCATGACGCCCACCTCTATTTCAAGCGCTCCCGCGCGATCATGTCCTCGCTCGGCGACGGTGCCTGGCACCGCGAGCAGGTCGCCACGCACATTCTCGGAGCCCTCGCATGAAGCTCGGCTTTTCGCCTGACGAAGAACTGTTCCGAGCCGAATGCGCGGACTGGCTCAATGGCCAGATGTCCGGCGAATTTCGCGACATCAAGGGCGTGACTCAACTCACCGCCATGCCCGAACGGCGCAAGGAATGGGAACAGCAGCTCGGCGCGCACGGCTGGTCGTGCATCGGCTGGCCCGAACAGTGGGGCGGACGCGACGCAACGCTGGCGCAGCAAGTTATCTTTGCCGAGGAATATGCAGGCGCCGGTGTCCCCGGACGGGTCAATCATATCGGCATCGAACTGGCCGGGCCAACCATCCTCGCCTTCGGCGCCGAGGAGCAGAAGCAGCGCTTCCTGCCGGACATCGCTGCCGGGCGGACGATCTTCTGCCAGGGATTTTCCGAACCCAACGCCGGTTCGGACCTTGCCAGCGTGCGCACCAAGGGACGGCTGGAAGGCGGCGAATGGGTGGTAAATGGCCAGAAGATCTGGACCAGCCTGGCGCATATCTCGGACTGGATCTTCGTTGTTACCCGCACCGAGGAAGGCTCACAGGGACCAAAGGGCCTTTCCTTCCTGATGATGCCGATCGACCAGCCGGGGATCGAGATCCGGCCGATCCGCCAGATCAATGGCGATGCCGAATTCAATGAAACGTTCTTTACCGATGCCCGCTGCGCGGCAGACAGCCTGATCGGCGCAGTGGGCGATGGCTGGCGCATCGCGATGGGCCTGCTCGCCTTCGAACGGGGTGTCTCCACACTGGGGCAGCAGATGGGCTTCCGCAACGAGCTGGACGCGATCATCGCCGCTGCCAAGGCCAATGGCGCCGCGCGCGACCCGCTGATCCGGCAACGCATCGCCAAGGCGGAAACCGGGCTGCGGCTCATGCGCTATGGTGCGCTACGGATGCTGTCCAACACCAACCATTCACGCATCGACGGCGCCGCGCTGACCTACAAGATCCAGTGGGCCACATGGCGGCGCGGCCTTGGCGAATTGGCGATGGACGTGCTTGGCCAGGCGGGCGAGGTGACCGATGGCGAGGCTTATGAATGGGGCACCCTGCCCAACCTGTTCCTCTATTCGCGCGCCGACACGATCTATGGCGGCACTAATCAGATCCAGCGCAACCTCATCGCCGAACGCGGTCTGGGACTGCCGCGCGAACCGCGCGGATGATCCCAAGCCTGTTCCGGGCCTTGCCCTGTACGGACCCGTCACCTAATCCGGAGCTGAGGGCACGACGCCCCGGGGAAGGGTCTTGAGCGAAGAAAAGCCGCAACGGCGCCCGCGCGGCGCCACTCTCGACGATATTGATCGTCGGATAATCGAGGTGCTGGCGCGCGACGGCCGCGCGCAAAGCACGACGATCGGCGAAGAACTGGGCCTGTCGGGCAATCTCGTCGCCAACCGCATCCGCGCGATGGACGCGGCCGGGCAGATGCGGGTCGTCGCGGTTTCCGACTTCCGCATCCACGGTTACCGGATGCTGGCTCGCATCCGCTTGCAGGTCAGTGGCCGTGCGCCACTCGATGTCGCGCGGGAACTTGCAGCGCGTGACCACGTCCTGTCTGTTCACATAACCTCTGGCCGCTATCCGGTCTCTTGCCTCTATGCCTTTCACAACGCGCGCGAGATGATCGAGGCCGCGCGGGACGTTTCGGCCGGAATCGGGGGCGTAGAGGATGTCGACGTCGAACTGCTCAACAACGTCTATCGCTATATCCCGGCCGTAGGGCCACTGGGGGCCTGATGTCGATCACCACGCCGGAATATCCCGCGACCGACCCGCTTGACCGCGATATCGCGACGATGCTGGCGGAGGACGCACGGCTGTCGTTCCGCAAGATCGCCGCCGACCTTGGCGTCACCGAGGGCACCGTGCGGGGGCGGGTCAAGCGGCTGCAGGCGGCGGGATTGCTCAAACTGGCGCCGATCGTCGATATCGCGCGCGGACGCGATCCCGGCGCCAGCGGGCAGCACCTGATGTTCGTAACCATCAAGTGCGTCAGCGGCAAGCTGGAGCAGGTGCGCGACAGCCTGCTGGCGATGAGCCGGGTCAGCGCACTCTACGACGCCAACGCGGCGCTGCGCCTGATCGCGGTTTTCGTCCTGTCCAGCCTTGAGGAAGCCGCGGAGGCGACGAATGCGGTCCTCTCGCTCGACGGCATTCGCGAGGCGGAAACCGAACTGGTTCTGAGCACCATCAAGTACAACGCCGCGGTTGGCCCGATCGCCACGCTGGAAGACCTCGCCACGCCGCCCGTCGTTTCGGACGACTGATCTTCAGGCCCCTAGCCGAGCAGCGACCGCCCGAACTGGGCGAAGCTGTGGCACAATCGCGTATCGACGATCCAGTCGGGACATTCGGGATCGAACCAGCGGTCGATCTGCGCCCAATGGTAAGGGTGGAGCATGTAGGGGCCGAGCAGCCCGCCCAGATCCTCGTATTCCTGCTCCCACACATGGGTCCAGTTCGCTTCGCCCGTTGCCGCGATGACGCGGCCAAGCCGCCAGTTGCGGATCGCCGGGATATACCGGGGCATCAGCAGCAATTCCGATTCGAACTGGTCCATGCGTTCGCCTGCCTGCGGCTTGTTCGCCGCCAATAGCAATCCACGCCACACCCCTCCCGCCATACCGGGATTTGCGGCGCCGCCTGCGACGTCACGGGAAAGGGCCGTGTCCGCACGCGCAACAGCCGGACCGACCAGCACGGCATCCACCGCGTCTTTGCTCGCGCGCCAGTCAGCTTCGCTCGCAAAGGTCAGGCGCGCGGCAAGATCTCCGCCGTTGAACGCGCCCTCCATCACCGGCGCGACCGCCGCTCCAAGCTCCTGAAGCTCGGCACGCACGGTCGTTTCCGCTGCCACATCCGAAAGGTGGACCAGACAGACCAGACTATACATGGGTCACCTCTGCAATGTCGGCCTCGGCCGTTCCGAAATAGCGCGCCCGCGATGCGATCAGTGGCGCAGCCTCGTCCCAGAACGCCGCGACGCCCGGATCAAAGCGCGATTGCACGCCCTGCCCCCACCAACCCGCAGCGCCCGCGACCGTCCAGGTAATCAGCAGGCGGTTCGACAACTCGTCCAGCCAGAGCGGCGGTGCCACGATTTCGCGGTCGAGGACCATGCCGCGAGCCCGCGCTGCGGGTGCATATTTCTCGCGATACAGGCCGAGCAGTTCGTGCCCCTTGCCCGGAGCCGCAACCAGGTCGTCGATGATGTAGACGGTTGGTCCCATGATCACAGCCCGTCGTGGCTGGTGGCAGGATGCGCAAAGAGCGGGATCTCGGCTGGTGGCAGGCGGTCCTGTCCATCCAGCGTCCACACCTCAAGCCCGGTCGCGTGGGGGTAGTGCATCGAGAAGGCGGTCAGCCCGGTGCGTTCGGCGGCCGGACGGTGGCACATCGCAAGAACGGTCTCAGCCAGATAGGCCACGTCTTCGCACGGATAGTCAGGCGGGATCAGGGCATCCGCGCCCGGTGTGCGGATCGCGGTCGACGGTCCGACCACGTTGACCGCGATGTTGTGGTCCACCATCTCCGCCGCCAGCCCTTGCGACAGGCGATGCAATGCGGCCTTCACCGCTGCATAGACTGCGTCGCCGCCAGCTCGCGCATAGTCCGGGTATGGACGCGCGGGCGGATAGGCGGTGATCGAGCCAATGTTGACGATCCACCCCGCCCCCGCACGCCGCATCCCGGCCATCGCATCCTGGGCCAAACGGAAAGGAACGCGCAGGTAATGCTCGATCGTGCGATCGAAGGTCTCAAGGCCCATCGAGTCGACCCGCGCATAATCGGCAAAGCCCGCATTGTTCACCAGGATGTCCACCGGACCGGCGATTTCAGTCGCCCGCGCCAATAGGCCGTCTCGCTGTGCCGGGTCTTCAAGGTCGGCTGCCAAGGCGAATGCCTTACCGCCTGCGGCCTCGATCAGCGCGACAGTCTCCTCCAGCGTACCGGCCACGGTTTGCTCGGCGCCAAAGCGTCGCACCGTCGCCGGCGTCCCGGTCGACCGGCCGGTGACGACAACGGTTGCGCTCGCCGCCGCCAGCCGCTGCGCAACAGCGCGGCCTATCCCGCGGCTGCTTCCCGTCACCAGGGCCACCCTTCCCGCCAAAACCTGCGGACACGCCATCACCACTCTCCCGTCCAACTTTTCGAGGAAGCGTCATAGTGAGTATTTACTAAGTAGCAAGTGCCCTCTAGGATTCACGACAAAGGCAATGGGAGAATGAACGATGAAGGCCGTGGTTCTGGATCGGTTCGGCGGGCCGGAGGTGCTGCGCATTGCGCAGATCGACAGGCCATCGCTCGCCCCCGGGCAAGTCGTTGTCGAGGTCGCCTATGCCAGCGTAAATCCTGCCGACTGGAAGGCGCGGGAAGGATGGCTGGCGCGCTATTTCCAATACGAGTTCCCCTTCGTCCTCGGCTTCGACGCTGCGGGCATAGTGGCCGAAGTAGGCGACGGCGTTACGCGCGTGAAGCCCGGCGACCGCGTCGTCACGCCCGGCAACCAGGGAATGGGTGAGCGCGGCTCCTACGCAGAGTTCGTTCGCGCGGCAGCGGAAAGAGTGATCCCCCTTCCCGAGCGCGTGACGCTGCGCGACGCCGCAACGCTCCCAACCGCCGGGATGACCGCATGGCAGGCAACGCTCGATCCGCGCCCGCTGGGGTTGGGTTCGGTGGTGGTGGTCAACGGCGGCGCGGGTGGCACGGGCAGCTTTGCAATCCAGCTTGCGAAGATGGTCGGCGCGCGTGTGGCTGCCACCTGTTCCCCGCGTAACTTCGACTACGTCAAAAGCCTCGGTGCCGATCACGCGGTGGATTACCGTGCGGGCGATGTCTTCGCCGCGTTGCGCGACTGGGCGGGCGGCCCGTTTGACCTCGCGGTTGACACGGTGGGACAGGGCACTTTCGTCGGTGTCCTGCCATTCATGAAGCGCGGCGGCACGGTCACCAATATCGGGACGCTCATCGCTGATGAGGAGATCATCAATCCTGCCGCGGCGGAGGCGGCGGGCGTCACGGTGATCCCCACGGTCTCCGCATTCCCCGAACAACCGCGCCAGTTGACCGCCCTTGTCGATGCGCTGGCGGCCGGGCGCATCCACGCACCCGAGATCACCGAACTGCCGCTCGATCAGGCTGCCGAGGCGCACCGAAGTATCCAGGGCGGACACGTGCGCGGCAAGATCGTGCTGGCGGTGAACGCGGGGCTGGACGCCTGATGAGACGCATCACATAGCCTTTTGTGGTTGGGAGACGGAACATGGCGCGAAAGCGGATATCGGCAGGCGAAC